>JAOUFX010000178.1 GCA_029857975.1 Deltaproteobacteria bacterium
ATATTTTTTCCCGACCCCCAGGCTGACATGGAAGATGAGACGTTTGAGCCAGGTTGCATCCGCCATCTGGATCATGATCCCAGAATAATACTTTTCCCAGATCCGGGGGACGCCGTAGGCCACGGTCGGAGAAACTTCCCTCATGTTTTCGATAACCGTGTCCGTATTCTCGATGAAATTAACGATTGCCCCGTATTTAATGTTCATGAAAATGGTAAAGAGCTGTTCGAAAATATGACAGAGAGGCAGGAAAGAAAGGAATTCATCTTGCTCCTCAACCGGATTGCCCTCGTACATGGCCTGGGACATCCAGGTAATGTTTCCATGGGTGAGCATGGCTCCTTTGGGCGGGCCGGTGGTCCCAGAAGTATAAATTAAACGGGCCAGGTCGTCCGACTTCACCCGGCGCCACTGTCTGGAGAAAAGGTCGGGATCCTGTTTTTCCTGGGCCTGTCCCCGAGCCAAAAAGTCATCGAAACTCAACACCATGGGGTCCTGGAAGTGCTTCAATCCTTTGAGATCCCAGACGATGATCTTCTCGAGCCGGGGAACTTTATCCCGGAAGCGCAGGGCTTTGTCCAACTGCTCTTCATTTTCGACAAAGTAGAAGCGGGATTCCGAATGGTTAACGACGTACTGACATTGTTCCCAGCTATTCGTGGCGTATACCCCGACGGTCGTTCCTCCTGCATGCATCGTTCCCAAATCGACGTAAACCCATTCCGGACAGTTTTCGCCGATGACCGAAATACACTCTCCAGGTTGAATCCCCAGAGAAATCAGGGCCAGGCAAACTTCTTTTACTTTTTGGTGGTATTGGTTCCAGGTCACATCGTGCCAGATGCCCAGTTTCTTGTAACGAAGGGCCACCTGGTTTCCAGACAGCTGGACCCGGGACTGGAACATCTCGGGGACGGTTTTACCTTCGGCTATCCTTCCTATTTCCATAGACAACCCCCTTTTCTCACTTTTCTTTAAGCTCTTGGCCGAGGATCCGGCAGGAGAATTCCCGGCCTTCCGGTCTTCCGCTATTTGAGGGGCCCTTGAAATTTTCTTTTCCGGGGACTGAATTGGATGGTGAAATTTTCAAAGACGATTTCGATGAATCCTTGGTCGCTCAGAAAAGGTTTCTTCCCTTTGGGTAAGCGGAAATATTTCGTCACCCACTGCCCGGGGGAGATGGAGTACTCCCGGATTTCGATGTCCTTGTAAACCTTGGGTTCCCGGTAGGCCCGGATGGTTTTGACCTTTAAGACCTGGGAACTGGCTCTTTCGTTCTTGATTTTTACCTTGAGGGAAGACAGCTGAACCGGATTTTTTCGTAATTTGCCGGGTCCGGATACCTGAATTTCCATTTTGAGGGTATAAGAGCCTTCGCGGAATATTTTCGTTTCGGCAACAGAGAAAGCCTGAAGATCGGAGGAAAAGCTGACTTGCACAAGGAAAAGGAGCCCCAAGGCAAAAAAGGCATTTCTTAGGAGCGGAACCATGATTTCCCCCTTGATAAAACATCCGTCTTCATCGGGGTTGATCTCCCGAGTATGAATGGATTATGGGAAATTATCGTCAAATGTCAAGCAGGATTTTTCTTTTTTTCCAGATCCGGGCCAAGGGAAGCGAGCAGATTCTTTCATCCCTTATAGTGAAGATGAGGCTGTTCGATAGTAACCTCCGTATCCGGCGGGACGTTCTGGGTAATCCACACATTTCCTCCGATGACCGACCTGGCGCCGATGACCGTGGGGCCGAGTATTGTAGCATTGGAATAAATGGTAACGTCGTCCTCTATGGTTGGATGGCGTTTGACCCCGCGGATCAGGTTCCCTTGAAAATCCGTAGGAAAACTGAGTGCCCCCAAAGTTACCCCCTGATAAATCTTTACCCGGTCTCCGATTTCGGCGGTTTCTCCAATGACCACCCCGGTTCCATGATCGATGAAAAAATATTTTCCGATTTTTGCCCCCGGGTGGATATCGATGCCTGCGGCCCCATGAGCGTATTCGGTCATAATGCGCGGAAGTAAAGGAACCTCCTGAATGTGAATCTCATGGGCCATGCGGTAAACCATGATGGCCAGAATGCAGGGATAGCTGAAGATGATCTCATCCAAGCTTTTGGCTGCTGGATCTCCGTCGTAAGCGGCCTGCACGTCTCCAGCCAGTGTTTCCCGCAGGGCAGGTATTTTCTTCAAGAAGTCCAGGGCTTCCTTCTGGCCACGGTCTAAGCAATGAGTGCAAGGATTATCGAGGCGTCGGCATTCATGGCGGATCGACCGGGCGATTTGAGTGGCCAGTTTTTCAAAAAGACGGTTGACCCCGTTGCCGATATGATAGGACAGAGAAAAAGCATGAATTTCCTGTTGGCGGAAATAACCGGGAAAGAGAATATCCTTGAGTTCTTCAAGAATCTCGATCACGGATTCCTTCGAGGGAATCATGATGGTGTCGTAATGGGCAATGGCGCGTTCTTTGGTGCAGCTCTCCACGATTTCATCGATCACCCCGGGGAGTTGGCTGCGATATTTTTGGGTGAATTCAATGTCTACCTGGCATTGATCCCCCATTAAGGGAACCTTTTCTTCCATGGTTGGCTTCTCCTTTTCCTTCCTTCCTGGAGTCTGCAGGACCGATTAAGCTTCTCTTCCTTGACCTTTGAACCCTTCTTTTAACTCGGCTCTTCCCCGGTAGTCTTGCGATAGGGGCGCATTTGAAAAAGGATGAGAAAGAGTAATCCCGATACCGCAACGATTGTTCCGGAGGCCGGCCAGTCAAGATAAAAGGCCATAATCAGTCCACCAAGGGCTGAAATCCCGGCCAGTGACGCCGAAACCGCCAGAGCTTCTTTAAAGCTTCTGGCCCACAGAAGAGCTGCCGCTGCCGGAATGACCAGTAGGGCGGAAACCAGCAAAATCCCCACCACTTTCATTCCCAAAACCACGGTCACCGCGGTCAGCATAGCCATTAATGATTCCAGGCGACGGACCTTCACCCCCGAGACTTTGGCCGATTCTGAATCAAAAGTGAGATAAACAAATTCTTGATAAAAAAGGGCGATGGTGAATAATACAACCAGGGCCAGGACAAGGGCGACCCACACCTCTTCCGGGTCAATGGCCAGGACGTTCCCAAAGAGGTAACCGAAAAGATCCACATTGAAACTGCCCGCCAGGCTGACCAAGATGATTCCCAGGGCCATGCCCAGACTGCTGATGATCCCAATGGCCGTATCTCCGTAAAGCCCGGCCCGTTCTTTCAATTTCAGAATTCCCAGAGCCGAAACGGCCGCAACCCCCAGGGCTACTAAAATCGGAGAAAGGTATAAAAAAAGGCCCAGGGCCACACCTCCGAAAGTAACATGGGCCAAACCATGTCCGATCATTGCATCCCGCCTCAGGACCAGGAATACCCCGAGGATGGCGCAGGTGAGAGAGATTAAAAATCCGGCCAGCAAGGCCCTTTGCATGAAAGCGTATGCCAAAAAATTTTCCATCTATACTCTCAGTGGCGATGGCAGATTAGATGGTGTTCGCCGTGCAGAAGTTCCTGGACCATCTGCGAGCTGCAAAATTCTTCGTGGGTCCCATGGAAAAACAGGCGCTGGTTAAGGCAAGCGACCTTGTTGGCGTGTTTGGTGATGATGCCGAAATCATGGGTGATGAGGACAATCGTCAAGCCTTCCTTACGGTTGAGTTCGCCGAGCATGTCGTAAAAGCGGGCCTGAGTATCTGCGTCCACCCCGGCTGTAGGCTCGTCCAGGAAAAGGACATCCGGGCCATTGACAATGGCCCGGGCAATGAATACTCTTTGCTGCTGCCCTCCGGAAAGTTCCCCAATTCGCCGGCTTTTCAGCCCTTTTAAGCCCACCCGGTCCAACGCCTGATCGATGGACGACTCATCCTGCCGGGTGAGCAGGCGAGGAAATCTCTTGAGAGAGATGAGCCCCATGGCTACCACTTCCCGAACGGAAGCAGGAAAAGAAGAATCCAGGTGAACGGCTTTCTGGGGAACATACCCGATCCTCTGCCATTGAGTGAATTGGTCGCCCTTTTCCCCCATTAAAGAGACTCGTCCCTCTGTTGGTTTCAAGAGGCCGAGGATAATGCGGATGAGGGTAGTCTTCCCTGACCCGTTGGGGCCGATTAAAGCCAGAAAGTCGCCAGCGGAAATGTCAACCGAGACGTCTTTTAACACTGGCAGGCCCTGCCAGTCGAGCGAGACATGCTCTACTTGAATTAAGGGGTTGTTACTGGTCACATCCCAGCCCCCGGCGTAAATGATTCAGGTTTATTTCCATCAATTCCAGAAAGGTCGTTTTATTTTTCATCTGCTCTTTGGTCACATTGGCTCCCGTATGGAGAAGCAGCGTGCCAAGGCCTGCTTCCTTGGCCAGTACCTGGGCCAACTTGGGGTTCACCAGGCTTTCAAAAAAGATAAACTTGACTTGATGGTTTTTTGCCGCCTGGACCACTTCGGCCAATTTTTTAGGAGTGGGTTCAGCATTGGGACTGATTCCATAGAGGGCGATTTGCTGCAAACCGTATCTTTGGGTTAAGTAACCAAAGGCCGAATGACCTCCCAGGATCAACTGGCGATGGCGACATGGCGATAAAGAAGACCGGTATTTCCGATCCAGAGCGTCCAGCTGGGATTTATAAGCGAAGGCTTTCGTCCTATAATGGTCGGAATTTCCGGGATCTTTTTCAGAAAAAACTGTGGCGATCATTTCTACAATGTTCATGTCCAGGGAGAAGTCGAGCCAGATATGGGGGTCATTTTTCTCCCGCCGGCCGCGGCCGGAAGGCATTTGGGCTCCGTGGTTATGGTCCTTGGCGTCCAGCAAAGCCATCCCGCGACTGGCTTCCAATACTTGCAAGCGGCTGCTTTTGGCGGCCCTCAGTAAGTCTTTGACCCAGGGTTCCATGGCTTGGCCGGTATAAATAAAAATGTCAGCCTGGTTGATTCTGGTTACCTCACTGGGTTTGGGTTCCCAGTTATGCGGTTCCGCTCCCGGCGGAACAAGCAAATCCACCTGCACCTTTTCTTCTCCCACGGATCTGGCGAAGTCCTGCCAAGGGAAAAGGGTGGTGACAATTTTTAATTTCGGCTGGGAATGACCGGCAGAAGGAGCAACCAGCAGAAAAAATAAAAATCCCATGAAGAAAAGAATCGTTCTCGGGAATGAAAGGCGGAAGGGTTCATTTTTCATCAGAAGTTAGTCTTTCCGTATCATGGTTCATGTCGATTCCAAAAAATGCCGATAAATTTCCCGTCTGTAAAGAGGGGGTCTGTCGTTTCTGCGGAAATCGGCGAAAATCTGTGGCCGATTTTATTAATAATATCCTACTGATTCTATCGATTTTACCGGAGAGTTGCAAGAAGTTTTTGGCCAACCATTCCGCTTCAAGAATCAAAAAGGATAGACAGCAAAGGGAAAATTCTATAGAATGTTTCTGGGGTTTTTTTGAGGCTTGACAATTTTCCGCATTTTCCCCAATAAATTTATTGTATAGGAAATTCCTTTTTGGACACGGATGTACACAGAAAATCGCTTAGCGCTATGCGCATAGCGTCTTTTTTGTTTCTGCGGTTATCTGCGTAAATCTGCGTCCTATTAAATTTAATCGGATTCCATTAAAGTTGTTCTGTGATTCTTATGATTTCATTGTTGAACTCATGGGATATTACCCTTTTTCACCTCATCAACGGGCAATGGCATAGTTATTTCCTGGATTGGTTCATGCCTTTCATGACCGATCTTAAAAACTTTCGGTATGTGCTTCCAGTTTTGGCGGTCTGGGTGCTGCTAAGGGAAAAGAAGGCGGGGATTGTTTTCCTGGTTTTTATCGGGCTTACCTTGGCGATCACTGACCCATTTTCCAGCCGCTTGCTTAAAGAGTGGTTGGGCCGGATCCGCCCGTGTCATGTACTCGAAGAGGTCCGTCTGCTCACGGATTGCAACACCTCCTATTCTTTCCCTTCTTCCCATGCGGTGAACATTTTTGCCGCGGCCTTTTTTCTCTCCCAACCCTTGAAAAAATTATCTCCCCTGTTCTTTGGTATTGCCGGGATTGTAGGATACTCGCGGATCTATATTGGCATCCATTATCCTTTGGACGTCATCGGGGGAGCGACCATCGGTCTGCTTATCGCCTGGCCGATGCGGTGGCTGAAAGATCAGGTCGTGGCGCGGTGGATTCAACCGCCCGCATGGAAAATTATTGAAAGAAGGTAGAAAAATTATTACAGTTATTTTTTCTGCGTGTATCTGCGCAAATCTGCGTCCTCATGAATTTAATGAAAGGCGAAAAAAATGAGAAACAATGCGGAAATCGTTGTCGAGGCACTGGAACGAATCGGAACCCGATATGTTTTCGGATATCCCGGAGGGCAGAACGCCCGGTTTATCGAAGCCATGCACGGCAGCAAAACTGAATTTGTGCTGGTGACCCATGA
>JAOUFX010000179.1 GCA_029857975.1 Deltaproteobacteria bacterium
AATTAACCCCTTGGCCACTCCATCGGGTTTGATAATCGACAATGTACGCTCCATGTTTCCTCCTGGGTAAGAAGCACTAAAGCCTCAGCTTTCAGTATTAACTTTTTTAAAAGGATATAAAGACCTTCGGCTGACAGTTGAATGCTGACGGCTATTAACAAACTGTGAGTATGTGATGATTTTTTATCATAGAAGTGATCGTAACGCAAGGGAAAATGGCTCCCGCCGAAGGTGACCCAAAGTGGCAATCTTTGCCACCAATGAATAGCTTCCTTCTGCAGGCGGCTCCCCTGCCTTGCCTTCTAAATAATTGTAGCCGGCTTCAACAAAACCTTTCAGTGGATATTCAACTGAAGCAAGTCTCCGGTTTCTGATCCAAATTTTAATATGACTATTTTTCATGCTGATGCAAAATAGTCATGCCCGTTTTTCAGCCCCATGAAATACTGCCAACATGAAATCTTAATCCTTATACATCCATCCTCAGCCTGTCTCCGAAAGGGTCTCGCGAAGACTGCGAACGATCTTTTTGCAGCTATAGCGTAAAGATGAAGGAAGCCGGGCCTTTCCTTTAGGAACTTGACATGTTTGCAGAAAAGATGATAATTTCAGCTTGTTCCCAACCGAGGAGGGAGGCCCGTGCCAGAGGCTAACTCCATATTAATCCCTTCGAATCAAATTGGGCAATACCCAGCGCGTATCCCTATAGTTACTCCGAAAAAAATCAGATTGTCTGCAGGAAAACCCGTACTCGTGCCATTTCTTCGGCATGCATTTACTCGAAGATGGATATGAAATCCGGATTATACAGGATTTGCCGGGGCACAAAGACGCCATCACAACCATGGTCTAAACCCATTTGTTGAATCGGAACGGTCAAAGGATTTGCAGTCCTGCCGACCGCAAGTTGATCGAGCATGACTTCACGATCAGAAAAGAAATCTTATGGGAATCCGAGTCGGCATCCGATTCAGAAGTCAGCCTGAAAGAAGCTGAATTCATAAGGCAACTCAGATCCGATGATCCAGCCGTTGGCTACAACCAAGGGCCCAAGTTCAGGGAATGAAAAAGAAGACGTTTAACAAGCAAATGGAAAGTATTTATGCGTACCCACGCAAAACTCTCATTTCGATGTTAGACAACATTGAGAAGGGAGGCATATGAAGACCGCAATCAACCTCAGCGAAAAGTTCGGGAAGTTTTCGGAGTACTGGTCCCCGAAAATCATCGCCCAGATGAATGACTATCACTTCAAACTCGTCAAGTTTCAGGGGGAGTTCGTCTGGCATGACCACAAAGACACCGATGAGGTGTTCATCGTGCTGGACGGAGAAATGACCCTTCATTTCCGGGACGGCGATGTGCCTGTCAGGAACGGGGAGATGTTTGTCATTCCGAGGGGGGTAGAACACAAGACCTCGGCAAGGAATGAATGCCGCGCCATGCTCGTGGAGGCCACAGGGACAGTAAACACCGGCGATGCCGGCGGCGATAAGACTGCTCCCACGGATGTTTGGATTTAGCTTGTCGGCTGACTAGGTACGCCAACGGATGGCTTACAGCAGCATGTGATCCGCCCCGTTCGGCGTAAAGGAAACGCATGATAACCATACGCCCAGAGCAGCCTGATGACGTCACTGCGGTTTATTCAATTACGAAAAAGCCTTCGGGCAAACGACAGAAGCCAATCTCGTCGATACCCTTCGGGCCGCATGTCCGCATGCCCTGTCGCTGGTCGCCCTATCGGATGGCCAGGTTGTCGGCCATATTCTCTTCACTCCGGTCATGATCCAGGGTGCAAAAGGAGAAATCCAAGGCATGGGTCTTGCCCCCATGGCGATCGCGCCCGAGCGCCAGCGCCAGGGAATCGGGTCTCGCTTGATCGAAGCCGGTCTCAAGGTCCTCCGTCAGCAGGCCTGCCCCTTCGTGATCGTACTCGGTCACCCTGAGTATTACCCCCGCTTCGGCTTTGTTCCAGCCTCAGGGCACGGCCTCGCCTGCCAATGGGAAGGAGTCCCTGATGAAGCCTTTATGGTGTTGATTCTCGACAAGGCATTCATGGCAGGGGTATCGGGAGTCGCCAGATACAGAGACGAGATCGATGAAGCAAGGTAGGGGCCGAATAATGAGATCCGCGGCATTGTTAAACCGCGTGGACGCGGCTCGCCAAGCCGTGATTTGACCCATACTGAACTGCCACGAGATCGTTCAGAGATGGGCTGAAGGGTGACCGCTAATTGATCAGCTTAAACCCTTCTTCAAACCCCTTGATATTCGCTTCTTTGAACCGCTCCGGTGAGTTAGCCTCGATCAGCCATTTAACTCCCTCATAATCGAAGAAGGGCATAATTTTGACTAGCGCTCCCAGCATGACCACGTTGGTCATCTGGATGTTGCCCAGTTTTTTGGCCAAAGCGGAGGCCTCGATTACGTAGCCGTTCGGACAGTATTTGCGGGCCGCCAGCAGAATCTCTTCATGGGTTGGATATTCATCAAGCCCCATGTTGTTCAATACGGTCTGAATTCTCATGGAATTTAAAAGATACGTACCTTTGGGGTTTAGGAGGCGGAGGTGTCTCAACATCTCAACGCACTCCATGCCAACGAGTAAGTCAGCCTGCCCCCTTGAAATCAATGGAGAATAAATCGCTCCCTCAGCAATGCGGATATGCGAGACAACCGAACCTCCACGCTGCGCCGCCCCGATGGTTTCTGCTCCAAAAACATTTAGCTTTTTATTCATGGCGAATTGAGAGATGACAACGGAGGCGAAGATATTCCCCTGCCCTCCCACGCCGGAAATGACCACATCCATCTTCATGTGATTGCCCCCCTTTTACACACATCAATGCAGAGCGCACAGCCCACGCAAATCATCGGATCGATCGCCACCTTCTTTTTCTGCTTATCGAAAGATATCGCCGGACAACCGAAGTCATTGATGCAAATCATGCACCCGTTGCAGCGTTCCGGATCCAACCGCACTTCTCGCGGCTCGAAAACTTTCTGCCCCCGCCGCGTAGAAAGCAAGTAACAGGGCATCGAAGACACAATCAGCGATGGACCTTCTTCCTTTACCGCTGCCTCCAGTGCTTCCCGGCATTCCTTGATGTCATACGGATTCACCACCCGGTAACTGATGCCCAGGGATTCTGCGAGCTTGGGCACGTTTACCGGTATCGTCTTCTCCCCAGCGAGGGTCACCCCGGTTCCCGGGTGGGGTTGAAATCCGGTCATGGCGGTCACAGTATTTTCTCCCAGGATAACGTTGACGTTGATCTTGTTGGTGGCCGCGTTCATTAACCCCAGGATGCCGTTGTGGTAAAAAGTGGAATCGCCGATAAAGGCGAAAACAGGACGATTCACCCCAGAAAGGACCATCCCGCTGGCCATGGGGACGGAAGAGCCCATGCAGTAGATCGTTGATTGAAGTTCCATGGGCCTGAAAGATCCGGCATCATGGCAGCCGATATCGCCCGCTACAATCCCTTTATATTTGCGCACGGTTTGTTTCAGGGCGTTGAGAATTCCTCGGTAATTGCAACCGACGCATTGCGTCCGGGTACGGATGGGGATATGAACATCGATCGTGGGAACCTCTGGTTGGGCGACTTTTACCTTGGGAGCGGCTTTGGAGACGGTCTCCAGAATCATCTGCAGAGTTAATTCTCCATCCGAAGGAACAAACCCGCTTCGCCCTAAAACATCTACGGCAATTTTCTCTTCCTGAAAGATCTTCTTAAACAGCCCTTCTACAAAGGGTTCGGTCTCTTCAAAGATAACCACTTTTTCCAATCCCTTGACAAACTCTTTTATCTTTTTCCGGGGCAGCGGAAGGGTTCCTAACTTTAAAAGAGGGAGTTTTTGGTTCAGGTACTGTTCGGCTTCCTTGACTAAGGTATAACCCATCCCACAGCCAATCAATCCGATTTTTCCTTCCCCTTTTTCAGCCCAGTTGTATGGACTCCCTTCCATAATTTCTTGAAGCAGGGGTTGCTTTTCATTCAACCAGCGGTGGCGGATTTGCGGGCGTTTCACTCCCCCAAACTTAGGCATCTCCACCGCACTCATGATAAAGCGTTCCCGGTCGGGTTCGTAATGGGCCGCGGGCAGATTTTTGGGCAGGTCTTTAAACTCGATGATCCCCCGGGCATGGCACACCCGGGTGACCGGGCGGAGGCAGAAGACCAATTCAGTCTTTTCCGAGAGGTCGAAGGCCTCCATGACCATCATCTTGGCTTCTTGAGGCGAGCAGGGGTCAAAGATAGGCAAATGGGCATACTGGTGTACCAAAATACGGGTGTCCTCCTCATTCTGCGAGGAGAGCCCCCCGGGATCATCCGCCGAGATCAAGACCAACCCTCCTCGGATCCCCGTGAAGTTGACATGCATTAAAAAGTCCGTGACGAAGTTCGTGCCGTTGTGCTTCATAACAGGCATAGCCCGCACGTGGCAAAGCGAGGCGCCAGTGCAAAGCTCAAAGGCTACTTTTTCGTTGTTGGCCCACTCCACGTGGACGCCTGGAACCCCCAGGCATTCATCGACGATTTCGGTGGCCGGGGTGCCTGGATATCCAGCCACCACCCGGACTCCGGCCTCGAGCGCCCCGCGGGCAATGGCCGCATCCCCCATGACATAACGTTTCTCTCCCATCTTTACATCTCTCCTGATTCAGGTTGAGTTTTTAAAAAGGATAAGTTGCTAACAATCATTCCCTTTATTTATTTTTGTCAGGCCAATGATGATTTTTATCATGGAGAAAATAGTTAAGCAAGGGAAAATACATTTTTAATGCAGATTGATTTGGAAGTTATTTCATGGCATATTAAGAATCACGAAAAATTTCTACGAGGTTAAACGATGAAAATGGAATTCATTGAGGCTCGAGATCTACCCGACGCCTGGTTCCAGTGCGTATACCGTATCCTCGATTCCGGGCATGTGTACGAGATCGATAAAGGGAGCTTCGAAGGGCAGCAACGCCGGGAATTTGATTTTGTGGTCGTCCAGGTTCATTATCCAGGGACCCGGCCCCTGATTCCGGACATTCCCCCGGGGATCGGAATTCCTGCCCCCACCACCATGGAATACGTGAATCAGTATATGCGCTATTGGATCACTGACGAGCGTGAAAAAGAAGAAACTTACACCTATGGCGAACGCTTGACGAACCCAAAAATTAATGGGGTTCCCTTAGGAGTAAACCCCGTTGAGGAAGTGGTCAAGATGTATCAAACCGCAGGTCCGGGAACCAATCAGGCAACCATGGAGGTGGGTATGCCCCAGGACATCATCAACTCCGATCCCCCCTGTCTGCGTTTGATCGACACCCGCGTCCGTTATGGAAAACTTCATTTTGTAGTTTATTTCCGCTCCTGGGACCTCTGGGCGGGTTTCCCGGCCAACCTGGCGGGAATTCAACTCCTGAAGGAATACATGGGCCGGCAGATCGGGGTTGAGGACGGGGAGATCATTGCCGTCTCCAAAGGATTGCACCTTTACGAATACACCTGGGACTTGGCCAAACTCCGGACCTATCGTTCCTGATTAAAAAAATTTTTGCCACAGAGGCCACAGAGATCACAGAGTTGGAACCTATAGATTTAAGGACAAAACAGACTATGCACGTTTATTCTCCCTTAAGCCATAATAATTACGCAACGAATTAAGAGAACACAGAAGGAAAAAAGCATAAAATTTTTTTTAAAACTCTGTGCTCTCTGGGTCCTCTGTGGTTAATTATAAAATGGAAAGAAAGATCAAGGAAATCTTAGCTTCCCGGGTTAAAAATCGCTTCCAAGAAACGCGGCTGAAGCGCGCGGCGGTTCTTATTCCGCTTTTTATGAAAGATGGCGAGTATCATATTCTTCTCACCAAGCGGACCGACAAAGTAGAACACCACAAAGGACAGATATCTTTTCCCGGCGGGCGCCAAGACAAAAAAGACAAAAACCTCCTGGCTACCGCTCTGCGCGAGGCCCAAGAAGAGATGGGGATTGCCCCCCGGGACGTAAAGATTTTGGGAGAGTTAGACGACTTCTGTACCGCCACAACGGATTTCTGCGTCTCCCCTTTCGTCGCCCTTATCTCTTATCCCTACCCATTCAAAGTGAACCCTCACGAAATTGCTGAAGTGATTGCAGCTCCCTTGTCTGCCTTGCGGAAGGAAAGCCATTTACGCCGGGAAATGTGGATGAAGGATGGCAAGCCATTCCCCGTTTATTTTTACCAATACCAAAACCATACGATCTGGGGTGCCACAGCCAGGATCTTAAAGCAGTTATTGGATTTGCTTACCCCTTTGCTTCTATCTTGACCTCAAATGTCTTTTTATTGAACCATCCCTCGTATAGAATCAATTCCGGATGATCGCTGAGTGAAGTGTAGTCCTGCACCCTAATTTTTTGGGATGCTGCTTTGGACTGATCAAAAACTCTAACCTCGAAGAC
>JAOUFX010000180.1 GCA_029857975.1 Deltaproteobacteria bacterium
TTCCCTTCAGGTTGGTATCGACGACCGCATTCCAGTCCTTGTCCGACATAAGCATCATGTGGCCATCGCGGACAATTCCGGCATTGTTTACCAGCACATCCAGCCGCTGGTATTGGTCGAGAATTTCTTTGAACATGCCGTTCACTTCTTCGTTGCGGGTGACGTCGGCTTTTTGAATTTGGGCTTTTCCCCCAGTTTGCTGGATTTGCGATTCTATTTGCCGGGCTGGGTCTTCATCATGTCCATAGTTGATGATCACTGAGGCCCCTTTTCGGGCGAAGGCCCAAGCAATGGCTTTACCGATTCCCTTGGAACCGCCCGTGATCAAAACCACCTGACCTTTAAAATTCATTCTTCTTTCCATTTTCACATCCTCAAGGATCGTCCTTGATGATTTTTAATAATCATATGGGATGAGCCCATAATAAGTCAAAAAATCTCTTTCTAAATCTCCCCTCTATCACTTCCCGGCCTCAAGATCTTCTTTACAGGGTTTGGGTATTTCCTTTTTGTACAACTTCTTCTGCCGTAAAAGTCAGAGCTGAACGGCTCACCCAGCGAACCATCTGGGAGAGCACATTCCCGGGGCCAACTTCGATGAAGGTATTGATCCCCTCTTCCACCATCCGGAGGAGAACTTTGTGCCAACAATTGGGTTGAGAAAATTGAGCGCTTAATTCCTGTTTGATTTCTTCCGGAGTTTCTAAAGCTTCCGCCTTCAGGTAGCTTAGAACGGGGAAGCGCGGCGGGTGGACTTGCCAATCCTTTATTTCTTGAGCGAAGGCCCGCGAGGCGCGTTCCATTAGCGGGGTATGGATAGCCCAGCCTATAGGAAGACGTTTGGCTAATAAGGCTCCCCGCTGTATGCAAAGTTGAATGGCCTTTTCCACCGCCTCTTCCTCTCCGGAGATGACCACCTGATGGGAGCTATTGATCGAGGCCACGAAAACCCGGTTTACCTCCTGGCAAACAGACTGCACTTCCCCCTCGGATAACCCGATGATTGCCGCCATGGCCCCCTGATAGAATCTTCCTTCTGCGGACATTTTCTCGGCAGCGATCCAAACCCCCTCCAGACCCTGTTCGAAGGAGAGAGACCCGGCCGCGACCAGAGCGGAGAAGATGCCGAGGCTAAAACCCGCAGCCCATCGGGGGGTAAGATTTATCCGGTTGATCTGCTCGGCATACGCACAGTTGGTCACGTGTACAGCAACCTGGGCGTACTGGTCTTGGAAAAGAATCTCTTCCGGTCCGTTAAGGCATAAGTCGAAGAGGTCCAATTCAAGGTTTCTGCTCGCCTGCTGGAATAATTCTAAAGCCCCGGGATACGCCGCCAATCCACGAACCATACCTACGGATTGTGAACCCTGGCCGGGGAAAAGAAAGGCGATTTTAGACATGAGGTACCTTCTTGGAAGCCCTTCGCTCCCGCTTGATTTTCATGTGTTCCCAGAGGGGACCTTTCACCCCGATCTTGCGCAGTTTGGTTTGCAGGCGGGGAGAGACATTGACGCCGAGCCCCGGGAAGATCCAATCGGGATGGACTTTTGTTTTTTCTTGGACGAAGGCAATAATTTTATCTTTGATTGCTGGAGCAATGTAGAAAGTCGGCTCAAGGAAATCATGAGCGGGAGCAATCATTCCTTCTGCTGCGGCCAGACAGGCCAAACCTGTACCGGGAAAGATGCGCAAGCCCACCATGGCGATTACCGCCGTTGGAGAGATTTCTTCCATAAGCTCAAAAGTTTCTTGCAAAGTTTCCGAAGTCTCTCCAGGCGCCCCCAAGGAAAGGCTATGGCAAACTTCCAGGCCGACCTTACGGGCCAAACGAGTGGCTCGCCGGATGTCATCTGGAGTAAAATTTTTGCCCAATTGGACCAAGACCCGCGGGGATCCAGAATCCGTGCCAAATTCCACTCCTGTACAGCCGGCCGTCTTCATGTCCTCGGCCAGAGCAGGACTGAAGTAGGAAGGATGCGCGTAGCAGGACCACTGGAGAGGAATCCCTTTTTCAACCAAGGCCCGGCATACCTCCCGAGCATGGCTCTCGGGGAAATTAAAAATATTATCGACCAGGAAGGCATTCTCAACTCCCCGCCGGATAAGGTCTTCGGCATCTTGGGCTACTTTGGCGGGTGAACGGAGACGAACCTTTCTTCCTTCGATCAGCGGATAAGTACAATAGATGCACGAAAATGGGCATCCCCGCTTGCTTTGCAGGTTTCCCATCCCCCCCTCTTGAAAATATTTTCTGAGGTCCAGGCTGCTCCAATCAGGGGGAGGAAGAGAGTCCAAGTCCCGGATGCTCGCCGGTTTGGAAAAATCTTCTGCATCCCGGGCCAAGAAGCCTTCTATGGTACAAGAAGAAATTTTGTCTATCCCCTTTAACAATTCCGGGAAGGTTTCCTCTCCTTCCCCCACAATTCCCCCGTCCGCACCCAAATATCTGAGAATGGCTGCCGGTAGGAGGGTGAATCCTGATCCTCCCAGGAATATGGATGTGGAGGAAAGCTCGCGGCAGCGCTCCATCACTTTTTTATAAAAAGGGAGATACGAAATCGTATTCGGGTAGGATACGTTGTCAACGTTCCGCAGGGAAAGTCCGATAGCTTCCGGGGAAAAATCCCGGATCGATTTTGCTATCGCCTCTTCCCAGTTTTCAACAAAGCAAAGGTCGAGACATTGCACCTCATACCCCTGGAATTTCAGCGCGGAAGAAAGGTAGGCCAAACCCAAAGGGGCCACAGGATCCGGAAGATTTTCCATATTCGGGGAAATGAGCAAAATGCGCATAAATAAAAACAGCTTTCCGCCTTCAGCTCTCAGCCAAATCTTTCCCTATTCCAATATCTTTAACCGGCTATGATCACTGATGGCTAAATGCTGGATGCTTTTTTTAAACCAAAATAACACAGGAAAGGAAAGGAGTCAAAATGGATTTGGAGGGGCGTTTTTATTCAACCCAATGTGAATAAAATACCCCCCTTGGATGATGATAATCTAAGAGACAACATATGCTTTGGAGGTTTTAGCTTTTAACTTGCTTCTTTACCCCCTTTTTGGTATCTTTTTGCGAAAACAACAAGACAAGAAGGGAATTGCTGAAGCATTGTAGGCGATTTGAAGCAGGTTGTCGAAATCCTTGCCGCGCACTCGGACGCTGGGAGGCAATGCCCACCATTAAAAATCTAATGCCGCTGGCGCTATCCAATCGATGTTCGATTCATTTACAGCATAATTAGGAGGAGTAGACACCCTCTTCAACAATGCGGGAACAGGTTTATTGTAAGTATCGGTAAACGAATGCCCGGTGGGAATGGGCCCTGCTTCAAGGAAAAGGAAGAGCTGATGCGTGTCTTGATCATTCAATTATTCGTTAACGGCTTTATAACCGCGAGCTTCTATGCCCTTGCTGGTGTGACCTGGGGCGTTATCTATAGAACAACCCATATCTTTCATTTTGCTCATCATTTGGTTTTTGCGGTGGCCGGTTATGCGGCCGTTATGATCACAGCCCAGTCTCAGCTAAACTATTTCTTTGGATTTTTCGCAGCGGTCGGGGCAGCGGTGCTTCTTGGCTGTGGAATTGATGCCTTCCTTTACCGACGCCTGAGGAGGGCGGGAGCCACGCAGGCAACTACGTTTCTTGCATCCCTGGGGTTTGGGACAGCGGGAGTCGCCATCCTTCTTTTAGCTTTTACCTCCAGTCCTCAACGCCTTGTGGGGTTTCCGACTAAGGTGCTATCCATTGGCGATGCATTTTTTAGTGTGGCCGATTTGACAATGGTGATCGTGAGTTGGACGATGATTGGATTGCTGCTTTTGTTCCTTGCCAAATCGAGGTATGGCAAGGCCATCCGCGCGGTGGGCAGCAACGCAGAGATGGCTAAGAACGTGGGTTTAAATATCGATCGACTCTACTTGCTTGTTTTTGCGATTGGGTCCGGTTTGTTCGGAGTGGCGGCGTTTCTATTTACAGCCAAGAACGTGGCCTATCCGACCATGGGGATCCTTCCTTTTTTTATGTCATTTACAGCTGTTTTCCTGGGAGGTGTGCCCAGTATACCGGGGCATGCGCTCGCCGGCTTTATTCTTGGACTTGCCGAAAGCCTCGGCATGCTCGTACTGCCCGGAGAGTATAAGACAATGATCGCTTTTGCCATTTTATTTGTTGTGATTGTCATTCGGCCTGAGGGGCTCATCGGTTTTAGGCGAGGGTAACTGATCATGGATTATATCGTCAATGTTTTGGTCTTTATTCTCATTTACGCAGTCTTGGTCCAATCCCTGAACCTCATCATGGGCTACGTCGGGGTGATATCGATGGGGCATGCGGTCTTCAGCGGTATTGGCGCTTATACTGCGGCCTTGATCAGCGTACATTTAGGATACAATTTCCTTGTTGGAATGGTTGCCGGATTCCTGCTGGCAACAATCGTTGGCGCCCTGCTGGCTATGCCGTCCTTAAGGGTTCGAGATGAGTATCTCATTGTATTTACGGTCGGCTTTCAAATGGTGGCCTATGAATTCATGCTGACGGCGCGAGGGATCACGGAGGGGCAAGGAGGAATTCCCGATATTCCCTTTCCGAAGTTGTTTGGATTTGAGTTTAATACTCCATTTAAGTTTCTCCCCCTCGCGCTTTTTACGGCAATCATATGTTTTGCTATTGTCTGGCGGTTAGTCCGCTCTCCTTTTGGCAGAGTGCTCAAAGCCATACGGGAAGATGAAAGTGCGTGTCGCGCCCTTGGGAAAAATACGCTTAAGTTTAAGGTCTTAGTATTCGCCCTGGGTGGGGGGATTGCCGCCATCGCTGGAAGCAGCTTGGCGTATTTTATTACGTTCATAAGTCCGGTTTCGTTCAGCGTCGAGATTTCCATATTCATCATTGTTATGGTCATTCTTGGAGGGGAGGCGAATTTTTGGGGACCTCTGGTTGGAGCTGCCATTCTTGTGGGTTTACCGGAAGTCTTGCGTTTTTTACCGGGTACAGCAGGTTTCGTTGATGTGCTCCGCGAAATTTTTTACGGCTTAATCTTGATGTTTATGATGATCTTCCGTCCCCAAGGAATTTTGCCGGAGTATGCAGCCCAACCTAAGAAGTATCAAATACCGACAGATTTGCTGGTTGAAGGGGATACAAACGATGGCGCCGATGAAGGGAAACCGTCTTCGGCTGAGGAAAAGTCAGTTACCTATCAAGTTCTGGAAATAAAAGGACTTTCAAAATCATTTGGTGGCCTGCAGGCGGTGAATGATGCTTCCCTCACGCTGTCAGCGGGGAAGATAACCGGTTTGATTGGTCCCAATGGGTGCGGCAAGACCACCATATTTAACCTGATCACCGGGTTTTTGGATGCGGACGGCGGAAAGGTCTACATTCACGGGAAAGAGATCATCGGCAAGGAACCGTACAAACTTATCCGCGATGGACTCGCGCGTTCCTGGCAAGATATCCGCACCTTTAAGGACATGACGGTATTGGACAATGTACTGGTTGCCCATCCAAAGCAGAGTGGTGAAAAGATCCTATCGCTGTTTTTTTCTCCCTGGGGGGTGGCTCGTGAAGAGCGGGAAAATTACAGAAAAGCCCTTGGATATCTAAAAATGGTGGGGTTGCTCGATAAAGCAGGGCACTTAGCCGGGAGTTTGTCCACAGCAGAACAAAAATTGGCGGCCATTGCGCGGTTAATGGCGACGGAATGTTCTGTGTTGCTTCTGGATGAGCCGACAGCAGCCCTTGACCTGGAATCAGTGGAAAGGATTATAAAATTAATAAGGGGCATAGCGAAACAAGGTCATAAGACGATTCTTCTGATTGAGCATAATTTGGACGTAGTCAGGGGGTTAGTGGAAGAAGCGTACTTTATGAGTGAGGGCAAGGTCTTGGCTTACGGAGAACCCTCTGCGCTTATGGCAAATCCCAAGCTGGCGGAAGTGTACTTTGGAATTGATTAAATTTGGGCAGAAGAGAAAGGTCGACGTATGCTGCTTGAGGTAAAAAACCTTGAGGCTGGATATGGGAAAAAGCAAATCTTATATAATATCGCTTTGTCCATCAATGAAGGGGAGATTGTTGGTCTGATTGGCCACAATGGTGCCGGCAAAAGTACTGTCCTTAAGTCTATTTTTGGGTTATTGACACCCTACCGGGGGCAGGTAGTCTACATGAACCAAGATATCACATTAGAGCCACCGGCCGCCAAACTGGACGCGGGGATTTACCAACTGCCGCAGGAAAATTTTATATTTAGCGACCTCACGGTCATAGATAATCTGGGAATGAGCTTTTTTACAATGAAAGACCAGGCAAGTTTTGAATCCAGACTTAACGAGGTCTATAAGTTTTTTCCTGTATTGAGCGACCGTAAGAATCAATTAGCCGGTACCCTCAGCGGCGGGGAGAGACGGATGTTGGGTATTGGGATGGGCTTGTTGAGGAGGTCG
>JAOUFX010000181.1 GCA_029857975.1 Deltaproteobacteria bacterium
CCGCTGCCGGCGCGGTGGTGGCCCCTGGTTTTATCGATACCCACAGCCATTCGGATCTAATGATTTTAGTGGAGCCCGAGTTACTTCCCAAACTCATGCAGGGAATTACCACCGAACTGCTGGGCCAAGACGGTATCGGCGCCGCCCCCATGCATCCGCAGCATGCGGTTCAGTGGCGTCAGTATATGGCTGGACTGAGCGGAGACCCGCCTATCTCGTGGGACTGGGAAAGCCTCGGCCAGTATGCTGAACGGTTGGCTGCCGTTCCCGCGGGTCCGAATCTGGCTCTACTGGTCCCTCAGGGCAACGTCCGCATGGTGGTGATGGGCCTGGAAAACGTATTCGCCGACGCCAACCAGATCAAAGCCATGGAAGATCAAGTTCGCCAGGCCATGGAAGAGGGCGCTCTGGGAATCTCCCTGGGGATGATCTACATGCCCTGCATCTTTTCCCGACGAGACGAACTAATCAGCCTTTTTCGCACCTGCGGCCGGATGGGAGGGTTCTGGGTGGTCCATATCCGCAGCGGCGGCGACCGCCTGCTGGAGTCCATCGATGAGGTAATTTCCATGGCCAGAGAAGCCGAGATCCCGTTACACATCTCCCACTTTAAAGCGGCGGGCAAACGCAACTGGCCTAAGATGGAGCTCGCCCTGGAGGCAGTGGACAAGGCTTACCGGGAAGGGTTGGATATTACCTTCGACATCTACCCTTATACCGCCGGGAGCACTATGTTCCTAGCCATACTTCCGCCCTGGGCTTTGGCCGGGGGCACACAGAAAACAATCCAGCGGCTCGGGAATCCCTCTTGGCGGGCGCAAATTTGTGAACAGTTCATCAATCCCCCGCCCCCGGAGCCTGAGGGGCCATCCTGGGAAAACTATGTCCATTATGTCGGGTGGGAAAATATCATTATTTCCTCGGTGGAGAGTCAGAAGAACCAATCCTGGGTGGGAAAATCGGTTGCGGCCATCGCCAGCCGGGAGGGTAAAAATCCTGCGGAAACAGCCTTGGACATCCTGCTGGAAGAAGAAGGACGGGTGGGCATGATCCTTTTCAGCATGGATGAGGAGAAAATGGTCATGGGGCTGCGCCATCCTCTCGGCATGATCTGTACCGATGGACTCCTGGGCGGGAAACCCCATCCGCGGGTTTATGGAGCTTTCCCCAGGGTGTTAGGGCGTTATGTACGGGAAAGGAAGGACATGTCCCTCGAGGAGGCGGTACGCAAAATGACCTCCTTGCCTGCCAGGCGGCTGGGCCTGAAAGATCGGGGGGTGCTGGCCGAAGGAAAGGCTGCCGATCTTGTGGTCTTCGATCCGGAAATCGTCCTGGATCAGGCCACCTACGAAAATCCCCGGCAATACCCAGCGGGGATCCGGCACGTCATCGTCAATGGGGTCCATGCGGTGGACCAGGGACGATTCACGGGCCGGCGAGGAGGGCGGGTACTTTCCCGAACGTCTCTTCCGTAGATGAAAAATTTTAAAGAGGTGCTCAATGGCCTATACTTGTTTTACCTGCGGGAATAAATATTCCCTGAGCGAAAAGCTTTTCCGGTGCTCCTGTGGAAGTTTTCTCCAAGTTGAACCCCACGGATTTTTTTCAAAAAGGCAACTTAGCCGTCGTGACCTTTCTATCTGGAGATATCGCGAGGCTTTCGGCCTTCCCCAACGGGTCGAACCCGTTTCCGTAGGGGAAGGGCGGACACCGATTCTCCGCAGGAAGGTCGAGGACACCCCCCTCTTATTCAAGCTTGACTTTCTTCAGCCCTCGGGTTCCTTTAAGGACCGGGGAGCCAGCGTCCTCATTTCCCTGGCCAAGAGCTTGGAGATATCTAAGGTGGTGGAGGATTCCTCGGGAAACGCCGGAGCATCCATCTCTGCTTATGCCGTCGCTGCCGGGATCAGGTGCACGGTTTATGTCCCGGCATACACCCCGGAGGGGAAGCTCATTCAGATGAAGCTCTATGGGTCGGAAGTGGTAAAAGTTCCGGGGAAACGGCAGGATGCCAATCAGGCCGTGATCGAGGCCGCGCAAGAGGCTTACTACGCCAGCCATCTTTGGAACCCTTTTTTCACCATGGGACTCCAGTCTGCCGCCTTCGAAATCTGGGAGCAGTTTGGAGGAAAGTTGCCTCCCCGGGTAATCGTCCCTATGGGAGGAGGCGGGTTTTTAGAAGGCCTCTATTTAGGCTTCGTGGCCTTGAAACGGGCGGGTTATGTGCGGGAGATTCCGAAATTGATTGGCGTGCAAGCTGAGAAATGTCCTCCTATTCACCGGGCTTTCCAGGAAGGGCTTCCGGATTACCGGGAGATGGAGGTCGAGACGACCGTGGCCGAGGGAATTGCGGTGCAGAAGCCGCCCCGAGGGAAGGCCGTACTCCAAGCCTTGAGGGACAGCGGAGGCCATACCATAGGGGTCCAGGATGAGGAAATCATCTCCGCCGGCAAGATCCTTTTCTCCTTAGGTCTTTTTGTAGAACCTACTTCTGCTTCCGCCTTAGCAGGCTGGCGGAAACTGTCCAGGGAAGAAAGGGAAGGGGCCCTCGTCATGCTCACCGGAAACGGCCTGAAGGAAACCAAGAAGCTCTCGGATCTTTTTCTAAGCGCATAAATCGCCAGTACTTCGCCGAGGGGTGAGGGGATGCTTATTCGTTTCCGGCCAGGTAATCGATGGCCGCCTGGGTCCCTCCTTTTTTAAACGGTACCCCTGCCAGGGCCAATCCCATCTCCACTCCGCCCAAGGTTCCGGCCAGCATCAGTTCATTGAAGTCCCCCATGTGACCGATGCGGAAAACCTTGCCTTGGAGCTTTCCCAGCCCATTGCCCAAGGAGAGATTGAACTTTTCCAGAATTAGTTTACGCAAGGCGTCCGCATCATGACCTTGCGGGACTTGGACGGCCGTGACCGAGTTGCTGTATTCCTCCGGGTTCAGGCAATTTACCTCCAGTCCCCAGGCCCGGACAGCGCGGCGGGTGGCCTCGCCCAATCGATTGTGGCGGGCAAAAATCTTTTCCAAACCTTCTTCGAGGATCATTTGCAGCGCTTCTTGCAGGCCGAAAAAAAGGTTGGTCGGCGGGGTGTAAGGGAAGAAACCCGCCTGGTTAACCTTGATCATCGCTTCCCAGTCCCAATAGGACCTCGGGAGCCGGGCCGTTTTCGATGCGGCCAGGGCCTTTTCGCTCACCACGTTAAATCCGAGCCCCGGCGGCAGCATCAACCCTTTTTGGGAGCTGCCCACCGTTACATCGACTCCCCACGCGTCATGCTGATATTCAGTTAAGGCTAAAGAGGAGATGGTATCAACCATGAACAAGGCGGGATGTTTTACCCGGTCGATGGCTTTCCGCACCTCGGCCACCCGGCTGACCACTCCGGTTGAGGTTTCATTGTGGATCACCATGATGGCCTTGATGGCCCGCTCCCGGTCTTCGCGAAGCTTCGCTTCGATCGTGGCAGGGTCAACACCATGCCGCCAGTCGCCGGGGATGAAATCGACTTCCAGCCCCAAGCGTGCCGCCACGTTGCGCCACATCGTGGCGAAATGGCCGGTTTCGAACATCAAAACTTTATCGCCCGGGGAGAGGGCGTTCACGACCGCCGCTTCCCAGGCGCCGGTTCCGGACGACGGATATATGACAATCTTGCCGGAAGTTTTGCACACGTTCTGCAGCCCCGCGAGCAGCTCACCGGTTAGCCGGGCGAATTCCGGCCCGCGATGGTCAATCGTCGGACGACTTAAGGCCCTAAGGATCCGGTCAGGTACGTTGGTGGGACCTGGAATCTGTAGAAAATGACGTCCCCTTGGAATGGACATTTACGACCTCCCTTTATAAAGTGAACTTTTTTTTAATCTTACCTAAATTGAGCGATTTTTTTTACCACAGAGATCTCAGAGAATAATTTCATTTTCCCCTGGGCCCTCTGTGGTGCATCGTCCTTTTTACATAAGACCTAAAAAAGGCGATACACCACTTCTCTACCGCACTCGGCTCGACTGCCTTTGACCGGCTCAGGCCCCGAGCTTCTCCTTCATCCCTTCCGTTTCTTTTCCTTCCCCGTACCCTGGATCTTCCCCGGTATACATCTCCCAGATGGCTCTCTGAGGACGACGGTTAAGGTTTAAGGAGAGGACGTCGAAGCGATTGTAATGCCCGGCGATGTCGTGCTGTAATTTTTCCACAATGATCTTCTCGATGTCGATCTCTGCGATAACCATGCCTTCCTGGTTGGGATCCAGAGGGCCGGCGATGCACTTCCCGTCCGGACCATAGATGGCGGTCAAGCCATTGCT
Organism: Deltaproteobacteria bacterium; assembly: GCA_029857975.1. The sequence goes on from JAOUFX010000181.1 coordinate 4,298, forward strand.
CCCCTTGTTGATCATCCGATATTTTTCTTCCGTATCTCCCAGAAGTTTGGCAATCTCCTGACTGAAGATGCTGCAGGAAACCACGTTAAAAAGCTTTCCTTCGAAGGCATGGGCTGCGCTGCGGATATCGATGGCATGGCGGATGTCGTACTTGGACTCATCGCCAGCCGGCTGGCCCGGGTAATTGGCAACGTGAACCTGCTCCCCCTGGGCAATCAAGGCAAACCGGGCCAAGCTGTTCGTGTTCTCTCCGCAATTGAGCATCCCCAGTTTCCCGCAATCGGTATCATACACTTTCAAAGTGTGGCCGTCTCCTCCCCCCCAGGTGATTTTTTCGATGAAGGTGGCCATCAGTTTACGATGGGCCCCCAAGATTTTTCCTTGACGGTCGATCAACAGATTGGTGTTGTAAAGAGTGCCCAAGGTCTCGGGGACCTTCTCATTGATCCCCACGACGACGTAGGCGTTGGCTTGGCGGGCATACTGACATAGTTTCTCGGTAGCTGGACTGGGAATTTCCACGGCATTCTTGACCAACTCCACAAAGTACTTTCGCCCCCGAAAGGGATTATCCAGACGATTCCAGTAAGGGTAAGCCGGGATATAAACTTCCGGAAAAGCGATGAGCTCAGCACCCTTGTCGGCCGCTTCCCGGATCCATTGTCCGGCTTTGGCAACGGTTGCCTCGCGGTCCAAGAAAATGGGGGCAGCCTGGATGGCTGCCGCTTTGAATTTTGGGTAGGTATCTCCCATGGGAATGTCCTCCTTAGTCCCTTTCTTCCTCAGAAAAATTTTTCTCTTTACTTTTTGACTGTCTTCTATCGTAACGACCGAACAATGCGGGCTGGATATAATCGAAGTATTCCTGACAATTCTTGAGGCGCTGGCAGCGTTTTTCGCAAATCAGAGGAGGAATTTTAGGGTGATTTTTCCTGCGTCGGCAGACGATGAAAGAAACCTCGGGAAAAGCCTTGACCAATTTTCTTCTTTTAATTTTTACGCTCCTTGCACTTCCCAGGATTAAACCCTTTGTATCAATTTAGCTTTTTGAAAAGGCAAGCTAAATTTCATTGAAAAATGAAAATTGCAAATCGAAAAATGCCAATTATCTCTGAAAGGACTTAATCATTTTTAATTTTGCAATTTAAACTTTGCATTTTGCATGTAAGTTTAGATTTTTTCAAAAGGCTAAACTGTTACAACCCTTTTAACGGCGTTCTGTTGAGAGATGGGCATGGCCTTTCCCCTTTATCCCCAGAAACTGATCGAGGACTTCCGCCATCTTCTGCTTGGTACACACTCCCCGATGAACTTCGGAAAGAAATTGTAATTCGCTGAGTTTGGCCGGAATGGGCTGGCGGGTTATTGCGGCCAGTTCTTCCAGCAGGGTGAATTCATCCTTACCCGATGGATCACGCCCTAAGGCTTCCAACACCGCCCGGTTAAATTTGAAAGGGCTGGCGGTAGAAGCCAGCAAAGCGGGCGTGGAATCGCCGGTCTCCTCTCGGTATTTTTGCAAGACGCTGTAACCGACGGCCGTATGGGGATCCATCAGGTAACCTTGCTTCTCGAAAGCCTCTCGGATGGCCAGGAGCGTATCCTGGTGGTCGGCAAAACCCCCGTAAAAAAAAGATTGGAGTTGGCCGAGGGGATTAGAAGGAATGTCATACCAGCCCTGGCTGGCCAGTTTTTCCATCCAAGCGGAGACAATGGCGGCTTGGCGCTCCGCCAATTCAAAAAGAAGTCGCTCCAGGTTGGAGGAAATCAGGATATCCATGGAGGGGGATTCGGTCTTGTAAAATTCCCGCCGCCGGTCGTAAACACCCGTCCGGATAAAATCAGTAAGGATCCTGTTTTGGTTGGAGGCGCAAATCAGCCTGGACAGGGGTAGCCCGCATAGCCTGGCGTAGTAGGCGGCCAGGATATTGCCAAAATTGCCCGTGGGAACGCAGATCAATATCGTCTGGCCGCGCTGGATCTTCCCGGCCGTCACCATATCATCATAACCTGTGAAGTAATAAGCGATTTGGGGAGCCAGCCGCCCCCAGTTGATGGAATTGGCCGAAGAGAGCCGGAAGTTAAAGGCAGCCAGTTTTCCATTGATGGCCGGGTCAGAAAATATTTGTTTGACTCCGGTT
>JAOUFX010000182.1 GCA_029857975.1 Deltaproteobacteria bacterium
TATGGGCAGAGCCAGGCCCTCCATGGTATTTCCCTGGTCGTCGGTCAAGGAGAAGTCGTCTCTTTGTTAGGGAGGAACGGAGTGGGGAAAACTACCACCTTCCGGTCTATCATGGGCCTGACGCCCCCACGTTCGGGAAGTATTTTGCTGAAAGGGACTGAACTGGTCGGCCGAAAACCCTACGAAATTGCCAAGCTGGGGGTCGGCTACGTCCCCGATGATCGCAGGATCTTCGGCGAACTGACCGCCGAAGAAAATTTAGAAATGGCCAGACGCCTTGCCAAAAAAAGAGTCGGGCAATGGACCATTGAAAGGGTGTATAAACTTTTTCCTGTCCTGGAGGGGCTGCGAGCCAGCAAAGGGACCTGCCTGAGTGGCGGAGAGCAGAAGATGTTGGCTATTGGCCGGGCCCTGATGAAGAACCCGGATTTGTTGCTCTTAGACGAGCCGATCGAAGGCCTGGCTCCGCTGGTGGTGAGGAACTTGGTGGAGGTGATCCGGGAAATCCAAAGGTCAGAAGTGACCATCCTGCTGGCCGATCAAAATTTAAAATTTTGCCGTAAAGTGGCGGGAAGAGGGTACATCCTCGAAAAGGGTCTCATCCAGCACCAGGGAGAAATGGAAAGCATCTGGCAGAATGAGGAGATCGTAAGGAAATACCTGGCCGTATGAAGGCGGGGAAAGGTTTAGCGAATTCAAGGAGGAGAAAATGAGCGGGAGAAGGTTTTTTCATCCAGAAATTGAAAGCATTAATCACCAAACCCTGCATGAGCTGCAGAACGAGCGATTGCGCTGGCAGATCCGCCGCTGTTTGGCCAAGTCGGAATTTTACCGGGAGAAGTTCAGAAAAGCCGGGCTCAAGGCTACCCATATCAGAACCGTCGATGACTTGGTCCATGCACCGGTGGTGACCAAGCAAGAACTGAGGGAAGAGCAGATAAAGTATCCCCCCTTCGGGCGTTATACCGTGGCCCCGGCGAAAGATTGGAGGGAACTCCATCCCTCCACCGGCACAACCGGAACGCCGGTGAACACCATATGGTCCGAGAAGGATGTGGAGAACATAACCGAAGTTACAGCGCGGACTATGTATAGCTTCGGAATGCGACCTGGAGATGTTGTCCAAAATGGCTTCAGCTATGGACTATGGGTGGCGGGCATGTCCACTCATTACGCGGCCAAACGTTTGGGCTGCTTTGTGATTCCCATTGGAGCCAGTATGACTGGGCGGCAGATCGATTACATGCTTAATCCAGGGTCAACGGTCCTTCTGTGCACACCCTCATTTGCCTTGCATATTGCCGAGAACCTGCGGGAGCGGGGGGTTTCTCCTCAGCAATTAAAACTCAGGCTGGGAATTTTTGGGGGAGAAGGGGGGACGGAGACGGCAGCCACCAGAAGAAAGATTGAGGAAGGACTGGGAATCGACGCCTATGATTATTACGGCTTGGCGGAGATCGCTCCTACCTTCGCTTCAGAGTGTACGGCCAAGGCCGGGTTACACTGGGCTGAAGACCATTACGTGATCGAGATCATCAATCCGGAAACGATGGAGCGTTGCGCGGAAGGGGAGATGGGAGTTTTGGTCATCACCCATCTGACCCGGGAAGCGACGCCCATGCTGCGGTATTGGACCAATGATTATGCCCGGTACGATTCAAAGCGGTGTTCCTGCGGCCGGACCCATGCCCGTTCCGTGGGTGGAATCCTCGGGCGGGCCGATGATATGGTCATCTACCGCGGGGCTAAGTTCTATCCCGTGCAGGTGGAAAAAGTCGTGCGGAGCTATAAGGAATTGGGGGATGAGTTCATCATCGAGCTTACCCGCGACGAGAAAGCCTACACGGATGTGTGCACGGTGGTTTGTGAGTGTCTGAAACCTCAGGAGGATAAGCAGACCCTGGGACGCCGCTTACGGAAGGACCTCAGGGAAGAGCTCATGGTAACCCCGGAAATTCGCATCGAAGACTTCGGCACTCTGGAAAGGACGACCTTCAAAGCCAAGCGGATCGTGGATAAAAGAAATAAGGCGTAAGGCGCAGGGTGCAAGGTGCAAGGCAGAAGGCCCAAGACACCCAACACCCTACCCCCTACACCCTGTTGTTCAAACTTAGCACTAAACACTCTATGGTTGAAACCTCAAATTGGGTTGAAGAGCTCCGGAAAGCCCGGAAGGGAAAATTAATTGGGAAGGAAATCCTATTCTTCGACCGGGTTGATTCCACTAACCGCCTGGGCCGGGAATATGCCCTTAAAAGGGCGGAAGAAGGGTTCGTCATTCTGGCCGAGTCCCAAGCGCAGGGGAGAGGCCGCCAGGGACGGGTGTGGGAATCTCCCGCCGGGGTCAATTTATATCTTTCCGTTATTCTCAAACCATCCATTCCTCCGGCAGTTGCACCCCAGATCACTCTTCTGGCAGGCGTAGCCAGCGCCAATGCTCTGACCAGAGCTTCTGGCCTGGAGGCGCGAATCAAATGGCCCAACGACATCTTCATCCACGGGAAAAAAGTGGCCGGCATCCTCTCGGAGATGGAGGCCGAAGGCCTTAAGATCCGTTTCGTCATCCTGGGGATGGGGGTAAACGTGAACTGGAAGATGGAAGAGGTTCCCCCCGACCTACAAGGTTTGGCTTCTTCGCTGATGGCGGAAGGGGGAAGAAAATTCTCCCGGGCGCTGGTAGCCGGGGAGCTCCTGGAAGAACTGGAGAGGGAGTATGAGCTATTTCTCCGTGAAGGTTTTTCGCCCAGACTGCGGGAAGAATGGAACAGACTTTCCTGGGTCAATCAAAAATGGGTTACGGTCAAAGTGATGGATAAGGAATTCGCCGGGCAGGTTCTGGGTTTAGATGCGGACGGAGCTCTTTTGTTGAGAGACCGAAAAGGAAATAGGCAGCGATTGGTTGCTGGAGATGTAAGTTTACGCTTATGAGGAGCGAATCATGCTTTTAGTCATCGATGTAGGAAACACGAACATCGTCCTGGGCATCTATGATGGAGAGCGCCTGGTGGATAATTGGCGCATCTGGACGGAGCGCGATCGAACCAGTGATGAATATGGCATCCTGGTGCGCAATCTCTTTTCCTCCCGGTCCATCTCCTTCGGAGGAATAGAAGCGATTGCCATCTCTTGCGTGGTGCCTCCCATGCTGAACATGCTCCTGGAACTCTCCGAAAGATATTTTCAGCGGAAGCCCCTGATCGTGGAATTTGGAGTCAATATCGGCATGCCGGTTCTTACCGACAACCCGGTGGAAGTGGGGGCAGACCGCATCGTCAACGCGGTTGCCGCTTACCACAAACATAAAAGAAGTTTAATCGTAGTGGATTTCGGAACCGCCACCACCTTTGATTATATTTCTTCGCAAGGTGAATATATGGGGGGAGCGATCGCTCCCGGCCTGGGTATCTCCAGTGAAGCGCTCTTCATGCGCGCTTCGAAGCTTCCGCGGGTGGAGCTGGCCAAGCCCCAAAAGGTCGTAGGGAAGAACACCGTTCATTCCATGCAGGCGGGAATTGTCTTTGGCTATGTAGGGCTGGTGGATGAGATTGTCCGGCGCATGAAAGAAGAGGTAGGTTCTGATCCCAAGGTGATTGCCACGGGAGGACTGGCCCCGCTGATTGCCGCCGAATCGAAAAGCATAGAAGAGGTGGACGAGTTTTTGACCCTGGAAGGCTTGCGGCTCATTTATGAGCGTAACCAAGGAAAGTAGAATTCGCATGAAAGATAAATTCATGGTCAGCCCTTTCAGCGAGGATCATGAACTCTTTCGCCAGCAATGCCGAAGGTTTGTGGAAAAGGAACTGGCTCCGCATGCCGCGGAATGGGAAGAAAAAAAGGATTTCCCCAACGAAGTCTTCCGGCGGGTGGGGGAAATGGGATACCACGGAATCCTCATCCCCGGAGAATATGGAGGATCGGGAGGGGATTACCTGATGGCCGCAGTCTGGAGCGAGGAGATGATCCGGATCGGCTCCGGAGGGGTGAGCGCAGGCTTAGGGATGCATGGTCTCATTGTCCTCCCCGCAATCGCCAAGTTCGGAACGGAAGAACAGAAGAAGCGGTTCTTGATTCCAGGGGTGCAGGGTGAAAAGATCGGAGCCCTGGGGTTAACCGAGCCGGTTGCCGGGACCGACCTGGCCAGCATTCGCTCCGCGGCCCGGCGGGAAGGCGACGGTTACATTTTGAATGGCTCCAAGACCTTTATTACCAATGGCACCCGAGCCGATTTTGTGTTGGTCCTATGTAAGACGGGCCCCGGCGGCGGTCATAAAGGATTCTCGATGTTGATTGTCGAAAAGGGAATGCCAGGATTTGCGCATGGAAAGCCCCTGGAAAAATTGGGCTGGCATGCCGGGGATACGGCCGAACTGACTTTCGAGAATGTGGTTGTTCCCCAGGTCAATCTTTTGGGCGAAGAAGGGATGGGGTTCTACAATGCCATGGCCAACCTGGAATGGGAAAGATTGATGATGGCCCTGGGTACGGTCTACGGCGCCCAACTGGCCTTCGAGAAAACGAAAAGTTACATTTTACAGCGGGAAGCTTTTGGCCGCCCCATCGCCAAATTTCAGGTCAACCGGCACAAAATGGTGGATATGGCTGTCAGGATTGAAGCCTCCCGGCAGCTGAATTATTATGCCCTGCGCAAGCTGGTGAACGGGGAAGAATGCGCGCGGGAGGTCTCCATGGCCAAGATTTTTTCTGCCGAAATCGGAGAGTTTGTGGCCACCAACTGCCTGCAGCTTCATGGAGGGTATGGATATATGCGGGAATACGAAATCGAGCGCTTCTTCCGCGACGTGCGCATCAACTCCATCGGCGGAGGAACATCGGAAATCTTAAAAGAAATTATTGGCCGGATCATGGGACTATAAAAGGCACAAGGCTTAGGTACAAGGTTCAAGGCCAAAGATTAAAGCTTGTTGCCTTGATGCTTATTTTATTTTCCTCACCCCTTATTTTTTCCACATCTTTCCTTTAACCTTATGCCTTGCGCCTTATACCCAATCTTTTAAATTATCTCGCCATTCTTAGCAGCAGACTTCCCAGCGGCCCCAGTTTATTTTTTATATCAACAAGAGTTTTTTCGCCCCGCATGATCTTGGCCATGGCCACCCACCATCTATCGCTGTTAGCAAGTTTTCGATGAAAAAAGGAAGGGCATAGATTGAAAATCTCCCGCAAAAGGCGGGAGCATTCTATCTCCGGCATCAAGTTACGGTTGATTGCTTCCTGGCATGATTGCAGGGAATCCCGCCTTTCTTTTACGGCTTCGGCCAGTAACGGGGCCGCCAACTGGGCGCCGCGGATGGCATAGGAGATCCCTTCTCCATTAAAAGGATCAATCAGCCCGGCGGCGTCACCGAGGAGAAGGCATCGGCCCTGATGAATCAAGCTTCTTTTTTGGCGGAGGGGCAGGAGAAAGCCTGCAGCGCTATAGGGAGGAGTTTCTTCTTTTTGCCATTTCGTATACCCGAAAGCCCGCTGGTAATTTTTAATCTGAGGGGGAGGAATTTTAAAACCTCCCGCGCCCATGGCAAAAAAATCCTTTTTGGGGAAAAGATAGGCGTAACTTCGCTTTAAACTTCCCCAGTCGAGATGAATAAGATCAGGCTCCGCCCAGGGGAATAAGGAGGTGGGAACTTCGCTGTGAATAGCCAGCATATAAGGCGTTGTGGTCATTAGCTCCAAATTCATAGCTACGATGCTTTGGGCTCCGTCCGCTCCAATAACGAATTGGGCGCAACAGGCTCCTGCGGAAGTTTCCACCTGGACGTTAACGCCTTCCTGGCGGAGAGAAAAAAATTGGGTTCCATCCGCAAAGCAGGCTCCCATCTGGATTGCCTTTTGAGCCAAAAAATTATCAAGAACCTCCCGGCGCACGGTGACCATGAGCGGCTCATGATAACGTCTGAGAAAGTGCTTTTCTAAATTGCGGGTAAAGGAAATACCCGTGATGACTCTTTCCACCACGGGTCCAAGATCAAAAGGAAGAAAGCGAAGAGTGCGCACATTGATACCGCCGGCGCAGGTTTTTCCCCGGGGGAAATTCGCCTTATCCAAAAGCAAAACCCCGATCCCGAGACGGGCCAATTCATAAGCCAGGGTCGAGCCAGCGGGCCCCGCTCCGACGATAAGAACTTCGATTTTTTTAGGTATAGACTTTTTAGACATTTAGTCGTTCACCGCAGAGAGCGCCGAGACCGCTGAGATATGATATTGAAGGGAAAAAACCAAAAGCATTTTTAAAAAATCTGATTAAAATTATGTTACTTTGATTTGGAGTATTACTCTAATGCATTTCTCTGCGTTCTCCGCGTCCTCAGCGGTGAAATATTTTAATCCATTCCTCTAGATCCTTCAGGGCGCGTTCGGCCAAGGCCTTATGTTTTTCTTTTCCCCTTAAGCGCCTGTCCAGGGGCGGAAAAAGG
>JAOUFX010000183.1 GCA_029857975.1 Deltaproteobacteria bacterium
CCGCGGGCACCTGCGTCCCATTATTTTTTTACCTTGGACCTTACACCTTAAGCCTGAGACCTGTCTTATCTTGCGTATTTTTCCATGCCCTGCTGGTACAGGTCGTTTCCTTGGGTGTCGTTGACCACGATCACCGGAAAATCCACGACTTCCAGCCGGTTAATGGCCTCCGGGCCGAGGTCTTCGTAAGCCACCACTTGGGCTTTTTTGACAGCCTTGGCTAAAAGCGCTCCCGCGCCCCCGGTAGCCGCAAAATAGACCGCTTTGTATTTTTTCATGGCTTCCACGACCTCTTTTTTGCGCATGCCTTTTCCGATCATCCCTTTCAGGCCGATTTCCATCAGCTTGGGCGAATAGGCATCCATACGCCCGCTGGTCGTCGGGCCGGCCGAACCAATGGCCTGTCCGGGCTTCGCGGGTGCTGGCCCTACGTAATAGATGATCTGCCCTTTCAGGTCGACGGGAAGGGGTTTCCCTTCCTTCAGGAGATCGAACAACCGTTTGTGAGCGGCGTCTCTTCCCGTATAGATCACCCCAGTGAGCAGGACCTTATCTCCGGCTTGCAATTTTTCTACATCCGCATCGGCCAGGGGAGTTTTCAGTCGAATCGGTTGGCTCATTCTTTCACCTCCTCCCTCAAATTACGGCTTCTTTATGCCGGTGGGCGTGGCAGTTAATGTTTACGGCCATGGGGAAGCTGGCGATGTGGCAGGGGATCATCTCCACATGCACCGCCAGGGCGGTAATCCTTCCGCCCAGGCCCTGGGGCCCGATACCCAGGTTATTGACCCGGGTCAGAAGCTCTTCTTCCATCGCCGCTAACTGCGGGTCCGGGTTCTTCTGCCCCAGAGGCCGGAGAAGGGCTTTTTTAGCGGTGAGGGCGCATTCTTCAAAGGTTCCCCCCACGCCCACTCCCACGACGATTGGAGGGCAAGGGTTGGAGCCGGCCTGTTTGACCCACTCGACCACCCGGTTCTTGACCCCCTCGATTCCATCCGAGGGGCTGAGCATGTTCACCATGGACATGTTCTCGCTTCCGCCCCCTTTGGGCGCCACGGTGATCTTGATCTTTTCCCCGGGAACCATTTCCAGGTGGATGATGGCCGGAGTGTTGTCCTTGGTGTTGGTCCGGGCGAAGGGATGACAGGAGGATTTTCGAAGATACCCGTCTTTATACCCCTGTCTCACTCCTTCATTTATCGCCGCATTGAAGTCGCCCCCGACGATGTGCACGTCCTGGCCGAGTTCGACAAAGACCACCGCCAGACCCGTATCCTGGCAGATCGCTATGCTCTCTTCCCGGGCGATGCGGACATTTTCCTTGAGCTGCTGGAAGACCTCTTTCCCCACGGGGGACTCTTCTTTCTTTTCCCCCTCGTCCAGCGCCTTCAGAACATCTTCTCCCAGGTAGAGGTTGGAATCTATGCAGAGTTTCCTCACCACTTCGGTAATCTGCTTGGCATTGATCTCTCTCATCAGATCCTCCTTCAAAAATCGACAGGAAGGCTCCGGGGACTCGACCCGATCAAAATCCTTCGGGTCGAGTCCCCGGCCGTTGTTTTTCCTTATTCTTTATACGCGGGAATTATTCCCTTCTCCATCAGGACCTGGGTCTCCATGCGGGCCCGGCGGATCGTGTCCGAGGCCTTCTGGTAGAGCTGCTCTTTGCTTAATTTGATCCTGGCCACTTTCTGCTCGATGGCCTTGAGCGCCACGGCCACGGCTTGCCGGGGGAAGACTTCCCACTCATCCATGGTGGGGAGCAAATAATCTTCCTTGAGGCCTTTGTCTTCGGCGCACCGGGCAAGTTCCCGGGCTGACTCGATGCACATCTCATCAGTGATGGTCGTAGCCATGACGTCCAGGGTGCCCCGGAAAATGGCCGGGAAGCACAGGGAATTGTTCACCTGGTTGGGGAAATCAGAACGGCCTGTGGCAACCACTTTAGCCCCTGCTTCCTTGGCTTCCCATGGGTAGATCTCGGGGATGGGGTTGGCACAAGCAAAGATGATGGAATTTTTGGCCATTTTCTTTACCCATTCTTTCTTGATTACATCCGGGCCGGGCTTGGCCAGGGCGATGACGACATCTGCCCCTTCCATGGCTTCGGCGATGCCTCCCTTTCTTTGCTCGGCGTTGGTAATCTGGCAGAAGTGCCATTTCTCCTTGAAGTCTTTCTGCAGCTCCGTTCTCCCTTTGTGCAGCGTTCCTCTGGTGTCCACCATGATCACTTTCGCCGGGTCGGCGCCGGCGGCAAGGATGATCCGGGTGGTGGCGATGTTGGCCGCGCCTGATCCGATCATCGTGAGGCGCACTTCTTCCAGTTTTTTGCCGACGATTTTCAGGGCATTGATCAACCCGGCCAAGTTCACTGCTGCAGTCCCCTGCTGGTCATCGTGCCAGACTGGGATCTTGGATTCCTTGCGCAAAGTATCCAGGATGTAAAAGCATTTGGGCTGGGACAAATCTTCCAGGTTGATCCCCCCGAAGCAGGGAGAAATCAATTTGACCGTTTTTATGATCTCATCAGCGTCTTTGGTGTCCAGGCAGATGGGCCAGGCATCGACTCCACCGAGGTATTTGAACAGAATGGACTTCCCCTCCATAACGGGGATGGCCGCTTCCGGACCGATATCTCCTAATCCCAAAACCCGCGTTCCATCGGAAACTACCGCCACCATGTTGGCTTTATTGGTATGCTCGAAGACCTTCTCCGGATGAGCTTCGATGTCCCGGCAGGCTGCTGCCACACCCGGGGTGTACCAGATGGCAAAATCGTCGAAGGTGCGCACCGCACATTTCAAGGCTGACGCGAGTTTTCCCTTATAAAAGGGATGCATCTTCAATGCGTCGGCCGAGGGTTTCTTGGATTTTTCCAACAGTTGTTCTTTGGTCAGCATCTTTTTCCTCCTTCTTTTTTTTACTGCAAGTTGATGGTTATAGTTGTTCATTTTGCATTTTGCATTTTGCATTTCCACTTTTCTTTTTACCGCTCACTCAACTCCAAAAGTACGCCGTTGGTTGATTTCGGATGGATGAAGGCGATCTTGGCTCCCCCCGCTCCTTGCCGGGGCTTTTCGTCAATCAATCTTACTCCCTTTTCTTTCAGTTCTTTCAAGGCTTCTTCGATATTATCCACTCGGAAAGCAATATGCTGAATTCCTTCGCCGCGGCTCTCGATAAACTTGGCAATCGCACCCTCGGAGCTTGTGGATTCAAGAATCTCTAACTCACTCTCCCCCACCGGCAAAAAAGCGGTGGTAGCTTTTTGTTCCTCCACCGTTTCCCTTCCGGCTATCGGCAATCCCAGAATTGAGCTCCAGAAAGGGGCTACCTGATCAATGGACTTGGCGGCAATGCCAATATGATCGATCTTCAATATTTTCATCCCTTTTTTCCTCCCGATCTAAGGCTCAAGGCACACCGCCTTACCTCTTCACCTTCTCCTGGACAAACTTCACAATCGCCTCTGTAGGTGTTCCCGGACCGAAGATCTCGGCAATTCCCAAAACTTTTATGCCCGGTACATCCTCCTCCGGAATTACCCCGCCTCCCAAAACCAATAAATCTTGTATCCCTTTTTCCCGTAACAGCTCCATTACGCGGGGAAAAAGATAATCGTGGGCCCCGGATAAAATGCTCATCAGGAGCGCATCTACATCTTCTTGGATGACGGCGGCAACAATCCGCTCCGGTGTCTGCCGTAAACCGGTATAAATCACTTCCATTCCTGCATCCCGGAGTGCCCGGGCAATCACTTTGGCCCCCCGATCATGCCCATCCAGCCCAGGCTTAGCCACCAAAACTCTCAACTTCCTCTCCGCCATCCACCACCTCCCGGAAAAGAGTGCCAGTGTCAGCTTTTCTTTTATTGACCCTCACCCTGACCCTCCCCCTTTTAGACTTTCACCATCGGTTCATACTCCCCGAAGACTTCCCGCAGGACATCGCAAATTTCTCCCAGGGTGCAATAACCCCGAACACAGTTTAAGATCGAGAACATCAAATTGCCGTCCCCCCGCGCAACATTCTTCAATTCATTTAGAGAGGCTTTCACTGGTTGGGGATCCCGCGAGGCCCGCAGCTGGCCCAATCTTTGCACTTGCATTTCCCGGACTTTGTGGTCTACTTTCAACAATCCTTTGGGCGACGGTTCTTTAGATTGAAATTTATTCACCCCCACGATCACCCGGTCCCCGGCTTCGATTTCTTTTTGATACCGGTAGGCGCTTTCCTGGATTTCCTGCTGAATGTATCCTTTCTCCACGGCGGCTACGGATCCGCCCATTTGGTCAATTTTGGTAATGTATTCGCTGGCCCTTTTTTCGATCTCGTCGGTCAGTTTCTCGACATAGAAGGAACCGCCGAGGGGATCGGCCGTGTCGGCAGCCCCTGACTCGTAAGCGATCAATTGTTGGGTGCGCAAGGCAATTTGCACGGACTGCTCGGAGGGCAGAGCTAAGGCTTCATCCATTGAGTTGGTGTGTAAAGATTGAGTTCCTCCCAGAACTGCGGCCAGCGCCTGCCAGGCGACGCGGATGATGTTGTTGTGAGGCTGCTGAGCGGTCAAGGTACACCCGGCCGTCTGGGTATGGAAGCGCAGCATCCAGGAACGCGGGGTTTTCGCCAGAAAGCGGTCTTTCATGATCTTGGCCCAGAGCCGGCGAGCGGCCCGATACTTGGCCACTTCCTCCAGAAAATCCAGGTGGGCGTTGAAAAAGAAAGAGATCCTCGGCCCGAAAACATCCACATCCAATCCGGCCTGGATGGCCGCCTCCACATAAGCAATACCATTGGCTAAAGTAAAAGCCACCTCCTGCACGGCCGTACAACCTGCCTCCCGCATATGGTATCCGCTGATGCTGATGGTATTCCAGTTGGGAACTTCCTTGGCGCAATACTCGAACGTGTTGGTAATGATGCGCATCGATGGCTGCGGAGGAAAGATATACGTGCCGCGGGAAGAATATTCTTTGAGGATATCGTTCTGAATGGTTCCGTTTAGTTTTTCCGGTGTAATCCCCTGTTTTTCGGCCACCACGATGTACATGGCCAGAAGGACGGCCGCCGGAGAGTTGATGGTCATTGAAGTGGATACCCTATCTAAGGGGATCCGGTGGAAAAGAACTTCCATGTCTTGCACCGAATCGATGGCTACTCCCACTTTGCCCACCTCTCCTTGCGCCAGAGGATGATCGGAATCATAGCCGATCTGGGTGGGTAGATCAAAAGCTACGGAAAGCCCAGTCTGACCATGGTCCAAAAGGTAGCGGTAACGCTGGTTCGTATCTTCGGCCGTGCCAAATCCAGCATATTGACGCATCGTCCAAAATCTACCCCGGTACATTGTAGGCTGGACACCGCGGGTATAGGGGTATTCTCCCGGAAGGTTAAGGGCCTGTTGGTAATCCTGTTCGGCGACATCCTCCGGGGAAAAAACCCTTTTTACGGGAATTCCGGAAGTGGTTTGGAAATTTTTCTTCCTTTCGGGGTTTTTGTCCAAGGACTTCTCCACCCGGTCATTCCACTTTTTGGCTTTATTCTTTATATCCTCAACCTTCTTCGGGTCAAACATGATCTTCACTCCATTTAAAGAGAGGGGCCAGGTGCGGGGCGTGGTGAAGATATTCTTTCTTCTTTGAATATTCTCTGAATGACTTCGCGGATCTGGGTCTGTACCAGAAATTCGATGATTTCCTTATGGCTGTAACTTGGTTTTAAAATCCAACGCCGTAAAACCCCAAAGACTCCGCTGAAAACCAAGAAGTTGGCTTCCAAGCGAGAACCGAAAGGCCCTTCTCCTAATTCACTTAGAATCTTCCGGAAATGTTCAACGACCTCCGACTCTTTGCGCAAAATGATTTTAAGATCATTCTTCTTCACGTACCGCGCCTGGGTATAGGATAACATCACTTGGTCTTCCAGCTCCATGGCTGCTTCCACAAAAGCCCGGAAGGTAACCTCCAGCCGTAAAAGGGGATCGGAAATTTGGGAAGCTTGCGACCTTACCTTTTCGAAGAAGGTTGTAACGTAATTTTCAAAAAAAAGGTAGAGAATATCATCCTTGGAGTTGACGTAATCGTAAATGCTCCCCAGGCCGATTTGGGCTTCCTTGGCAATCTCCCGTACCGTGGCCTTGTGATATCCTTTTTTCTTAAAGACTTTAATGGCCCCTTCGATGATCTGCCTGCGTTTCTCATCGATTAAATTTTTATCCTTGACGCGGGCCTTGACCTCCATAGGCATCCTTTATATATATGGCGGGAATGCGAAGTATTTTTTCCGAACGAATGTTCATTCATTATAAATTTTTAAAAATTCCTGTCAAGCCTTTTTCCTGCCTTGCCACTTCCCTTTTATTATTCAGTTGTAAATTAAAAAAGAACGGCTAGAAGGAGGCAGGGAGGGGAGAGGGTGAAAATTCAACT
>JAOUFX010000184.1 GCA_029857975.1 Deltaproteobacteria bacterium
GGCAAATACCCTCCAATCATGAGTGAAATTTCTAACGCTTCAATCTTTAAGGGAGAAAATATCACAATCCTCAAGGAGGATATGATTGAAGCTCTTAAGCCTAACGAGAGAGAGCTACAGGAAAAAATTGGCGACCCCAGCGCGACTATTCCGGTTGACAAGAAAGGAGCCGATATTCTCTATGTATCACTGCCTGGCTCATATAGCATTGTGTCAGCGGCCATCATCTTTCACGGGGCCCGTGCTAATTGGACACTATCTCTCTATGAACCCGCAAACTTTGGTTATTTTCTGGGAGACACCGAAAAGGCCGTTGCCACTGCTAAGCGGATTATCGATGAGGCAAAGCGACTGGAGGTGAAGGAAGTTGTAATATCCGAGTGCGGCCATGGTTTCCGGGTGATGAAGTGGCTCTGTGAGGCCTGGTCTAAAGAAAAGAATCCCTTTAAAGTAGGATGTATTTTGGAAGTCATGGCCAGATACATTAAAGAAGGACGAATTCGTCTAAACCGAGACCAAATCCAGGAGGCGTTGACGTATCATGATCCATGTCAGCTTGCCAGGAATGGCGGTATTTATGAGGAGCCCCGGTATATCTTAAAACAGATAGCCACGGACTTTCGTGAACTAACACCCAATCGCGAGAAGAATTGGTGTTGCGGCGGCGGCGGCGGTCTGCAGGCTGAGCCTGAACTTGACGATTTCAGGCTTAAAACAGGGGAGAAGAAGGTAGAGCAAATCAGGAATAGCGGTGCTAAGATCGTAGTCGCCCCCTGTGACAATTGCCGTCTCCAGTTGGAAGATTTGAATAAGAAGCATAATCTGGATATCAGAGTCTGTTCGGTTATGGAACTGGTTGCTGATACAATGGTTATTTCTAAACCCGTATTTCCTAGATCAAATTAGAGCTGATCAAGATGGGGGGACATATTTTGTGCCGTGTTCAGCAGATTATTTTTGAGCGGCTGATGTTGAATGACTTTAGACGTAGTCTAAAATATTTCTGATAACAGCAATGAAGGTGGGGATGCCTCATTACAAATTGAAATGAAGAATGTAAGGTATAATTTATAATAGGAGGTGCAAGTATGGATAAATGTGGCAAGTCTCGTGATACGGATAAATTAATCACTCCTGGCACTAAGGTAAGAATTTCAGAAAATGCTGAGGAGGAGGCCCCGGATACACAAGGTGAAACGTTGATTAGGTCAAAACATGCTGGTGAAGAAGGCAAATATATAGAGGATATAGTCACACAATGTAAAGTTCGATTTGCGGTAATAGAATTAGCTGACGGGACACGAGTCCCCATCCGCAAACAGTATATTGATCCCCTTACCCGTAAGTAGAAAAGGTACCTCCTGACGCTTGAGGCCTCTCTGACAGAGAAGACCGAACTTAAATATTGGGCTTCTTGTTAGTAGCTCTTGACAGATATACTGTGGCTTGCTTCGCCCGTGCGAGCAAATCGTGATTGACGAGGTAAGGAGCAAAAGGCAGCGGCGTGAAGCTCATCCACGGCCCGAAACAGGGCAGCGTCAAACGGATCCCATCCCGGAGCATCGGGCTCTTTCGTAATGTTCACAATTTTCTGCGATGTCTATCCCGCCTGTTGTCCGATACGGGTATGCTGTCCGAATTCATATTCCGATTGGCAAGGCCAGCCGATTCGTAATATCAATATTTCGCGGTCCCGAGCGGGAAGGGTGGATTGGTTTAATATATAACCGGTGAAATATTTCAAAAAAATTGAACTTTTGTCATCTGCTGAGACTGTCGAAAAAGGTATAAAACTTCATATTTAGTCCCTTCTCAGGAATTTCTTCTTCTGTCTGCTCAGCGTTTTCTTCTGATTTTATCGTTTCTCAATATATTTTTATTTTGAAAGCTGATTTTGTTTAGAAAAGAATGAAATTGTGATAGAAAGAATCGGCGCTAAATCGATTTTCACTTATATAGGATTGGAAAAAGCGATGGCCAAGTGTAAGCCGTATGATTATTCCCAGCGGGTGATGATTCCGGTATTCTTGGAAGAGCAGTTGGTACGGGGAACATTAGAGTTTGCGATTCAGACATTTGCCTAAAGGGGCGATATGGAAGCAGATAGATGCGGTGCAGAAAGAAAATAGAAGTTGGAATAGTTTTTCAAAAGAATTTTCTGAAGAATTCTTTTGAGCCGTGGCGCATATTTTTCAAAAATGAGTTTTTCGACATTTTGAATCGGGATGCATGACTTCTTTCGGTAATCTTCGATCCCTGAAGTATCCCTTGCCCAAACATTAGTAGGTGCAACCTACAAATTCCAAAACGAAAAAGACCTATCGATGGGGCATAGAGGGAGAAGTCAAAAGCCAGGGCCAAAAATGATCCTTCCTTTACGTCCAAATGGGAAAGATTGTTATACAGGATTGCCATCCACCATTAATTTCCCGCGGCATTCTTCCAGTTGTAGCTATAAACGTTTTTGGCTACGGGGAAATTATCTGCTGAGGTGGAAATAATTGCTGAGTTTTTAACCGCTGAAGTTAGATCGCCCGCAACTCTTAAAAGAGAGGAGGCGTGCTTGGGCAAAATTGTCATCGCGCTCTTGATCTCGAACAGATGAAGTTTCTGCCCGAATTCCAATACCAGGTCTACCTCCAAGCCGTCGCGGGTGCGCAGGTAATACAGGGAAGGCATCTGCCCGCAATGGCAGGTTAAATTTTAAGGGGATATTTTTCACCCTGGGGGCTTAAATTGGGGACGATGGATTAAGTGAAAAACAACCCCAAGAAATTGAATCCTAGAACCCTATTCTTATTCATTCAGGGGAAGGGGACGGAGGGAATAGATGCAGCATTGAGGATAGATGCCAAAGCGGGGGTCAGTCTCAGCCCCCGAAGGGTAAGGATGATCGCAATTTCATCGAAAGAAAAAAAGAAAGAGGGAACCGATTTTTTGGAGTTGGAAGATTTTACAATCGAATAAACACAGAGCAACGAGGGGGATGGCAAAAAAGCCGATAATCAGAGTCAATAGAATATATCGAATGAATCTGTCTTTAGGTGGAGAATCGATCATCGGGCTTCTTCCTTCTTGGTTTGGCCGGCGAAGTTTTTATATTCATCTATTCTAAAGCTTTCCTGGGTATCCATCAATAGTAATTTTCCCTAAAAACTGGGTTCAAGGGGGTTTGCAGTTCGAAGTTCGGAGTACAAATTAATACTCCGAACGTCGAACGAACCACTCCGAACTATATATTCCGCAAATTCAGTTCTCCCTCAAGCCGCTTTTCCAGTTCTAAAGGAGACACCCGCCCTTCGGCCACGACTTTTCCGTTGATCTCCAGGACGGGAACACGGGATCCGAAGCGTTCCTTTAAAGCTGGCGAACGATCAACGTCCACCCGGCGGAAATGAATTCCCCTGCAGTCAAGTAGCGGCGGTAACAATAATTCAAACTCCTCACAAAGGGGACATCCTTCCCGGGTGTAGAAAATAGGTTCGAGATTACAGCCGCGATACAGCAAACTTTCGCGGTAAGCCTGCACGGAATTCTGCACCACTACCCGCAGCGTGGCCGCCACGGGCACGGCTACCACAATACCCGGCAAGCCGAAAAGCTCACCCCCCAGGAGCAAAGCCACCAGGATCCATACCGGGTGGAGGCCGACTCTTTTTCCTAACAGACGGGGAGTAAGAAACCAGCCGTCCACGCTCTGCGCCACGGCAAAAGTTACCAGCACGCCAATGACGTGCCTGAAATCCTGGTACTCCACAAAAGTCATGAGGGAAGCGGTGCCGCACCCAAGCACGAACCCCAGGTACGGAACTAACGAGAACAATCCGGCCAACGGGCCGATCACCAGCGCTAACGGGGCTCGCACGAGCAGAAGGCCGGTGGTATACATGGCTCCCAGAGCCAGGGCGACCAGCAATTGGCCACGCAGGAAGTCCTTTAAGACCTGGTTTACTTCCCGAACTACTTTTTTCACCGCCGGTAGCACAGGCCGTGGCACGAGAATCTGGAGGGCGCTTATAAACTTGCGAAAGTCCATGGTTAGATAGGCCGCGATAACCGGAATGAGAACGAGAGATAAAAGAGTGCTGGCAATACCGACCGCAGAACCGATGATCCCCGCAACCCTACCGACCAGCCGCTGGGCCACAGTAGGAAGGTTTTCCTGAGCCCATTGCGTAAGCCGTTCCTGCAACAGGGCGTATGCTTCGGGATAACGTTGTTCCAGGTCTACAAGCAGAGTCCCGACGTACTTCTCTATTACCCCGCGCCAGGCGGGGATCTTCTTTCCGATAAACATCAGTTCATGCACGACCGCCGGTAGGAATACCAAGAATATCAAAGAGAGGAAGCCGATAAAAAGCAACAGAATCAGCAGGAAACCGAGGATGCGGGGGAGGTGGTGCTTTTCAAAAAAAGACGCCAGAGGATGGGAGATGTAGGCGACAAGGAACGCCACCAGGACGGGAAAGAGAACTCGCGACCAGGCAAAAAGGACTCCCCCGGCAAGGACGATGCCACCGATGACCAACAGCATGCGCCAGGTGTTGCCTTGTTTGATTTCATCATTACTGTTTACCGCCATCACTGTGTCTGGAAAATATAGGAGATGAGGCCTAATGTCAAGGGAAAATAGTTCAGGTTTGCTTTGGCCGCTGCTGCAAGGATTTAAGCCATTCGAACCACAGAACGCTGACCCCCCCGCCTCCCAGGCAGATCAGCAGGTCTATGGGGTGTAAAAAGGAAAAGTGGAAGAGGGTACGCAGGAAGGGAAGGTAAAGTACCAGGCCGAGGAAAACCAGCGCACCCCCGAACACCCATCTCAAGGCCGAATTGGCCGAACGCAGCGTTGACCGGATGGAACGCGACCACGAGCGGTTGGTAAAGATCAAAGCAAGGTTGGCCACGATCAGGGTGGTAAAGGTTAGGGCGCGGGCATCTGCTTCGCCCTTTCCCCGAAATAGGGCGATGCTGAAGACCACCAATAGAATGCCCAACACACTCAGCCCTTGAAGCAAACTCAGGACAACGGTCCGCCGGCCAAACAACGGCTCTTGGGGGTTGCGGGGCGGGCGGTTCATGATGTTCGTTTCCTCGGGCTCTGCTTCGAAGACGATCGAGCAGGCAGGGTCGATGATCAATTCCAGGAAGACAATATGGACGGGGAAGAGGACCAGAGGCCATTGAAACAATACGGGTAGCAGGGACATTCCGGCAATGGGCACGTGGATGGCAAAGATGTAGGTCATGGCTTTTTGGAGGTTGTCAAAAATCCTCCGCCCTAATTTAACAGCCTGGACCATAGAAGAAAAATCATCGTCCAGAAGCACCAAGGCAGAAGCCTCGCGGGCCACATCCGTGCCTCGGCCACCCATGGCGATGCCGATGTGGGCTGATTTCAATGCCGGGGCATCATTCACCCCATCTCCGGTCATGGCCACGATTTCTCCATTGGCCTTCAGGGCGTTTACCAATCGAAGTTTCTGCTCGGGCACAACCCGGGCAAAAATGTCTACGGTTTTCACCCGGTTTTGCAATTCGGCGTCATCCATCCTGTCCAGCTCCGGCCCGGTAATCACCTGGTCCGCCGGCATCAGACCTATTTGCCGGGCGATGTTCTGGGCTGTGCCGGGATAGTCCCCTGTGATCATGGCTACTCTTATCCCGGCGGTATAACATACCTGAATGGCACTGGCCACCGACGAGCGCAGCGGGTCATCCAAACCCACGAGTCCCAAAAATTCAAATTTAAAGTCGTGTTGCTCGCCGGGTAAGGGGGCTTTTTGGAAGTGCGCTTTGGCTACACCGATAATGCGGAGGCCATCGTTAGCCATGGCCTGGATGTTGCGGGATAGAGCCTCGCTTTGGGCCGCGTCCATATGGCATAAATCGGTAATCGCCTCAGGTGCCCCCTTGGCAGCAACCACGTACCTATCCTGGTCAGAGGTTTTATGAACATGAGATAAGGCCAGCAGGTGTTCGGACAGGGGGTACTCCTGGATCACGGTCCAGTCATCATGAAGGTGTTCGGTGCGGTTGAGAGTGTAATATCCCAATTGCCTGATAGCCTTTTCCATGGGATCAAATGGATTCCTCTCGCTGGCCAGAATGCTGAATTCGAGAACTTCATGAAAATTTTCTGGTAGAGGCCGGTCGGGCTGTTGGCTTACATCATAAAACTCATCTTGGGCAAAAATCTTCCGTACCGCCATACGGTTTTGGGTCAGCGTACCTGTTTTGTCCACACAAAGCACAGTAGCGGAACCGAGGGTCTCCACCGTGGGTACACGGCGGGTAAGCACCCTTTTACGGGATATGCGCCAGGCGCCCAGGGCAAGGAAGATGGTCAAGACAACTGGAAATTCTTCCGGCAGCATGGCCATGGCCATGGTAATTCCGGCTAAAAGCCCACCGAGC
>JAOUFX010000185.1 GCA_029857975.1 Deltaproteobacteria bacterium
GCTGCCCGCAGCGATGATCCAGTCCCAATCCCGAAAATATTGATATTTATTGATCTTCACCCGGGGATGCGTCTCACCCAACTCTATGTTGGCCCAGGGGTAGCGGAGGGTTCCTACCTCATTCTCCTTCAAGAGAGGGGCTTTGCGGACCATCTCTTTAATGTACTCGAATCCCGCCGAGTCCCGGGCCTCCAAGATGCTCTCCCCTTCTTTGGCCGGGTGAACGACCAACCTTCCGGAACTGTCCATGATGAAGGCATATCCGGTCTTTCCGATCTTGATGGATCTGATCGCCGTCTTAAGGGCCACGGCCCTTTGTTCCGGTATCCCTACATAGAGGGCGCCGATTATTTCTCTCCTGGCGTTGGCGATGGGCTCATAGGCAGTAATGTACCAATCGTTCACCACAAAGGCCCGCCCCCGGTAGGTCTCTCCCCGGAGGATGGTTTTGGTGACCTCACTGGAAGCGGGAATGTAGGTTCCTACAGCTCTGGTCCCATCGGCACGCAAAACATTCGTAGAGATGCGGAGGAGCCGATCCCCTGCTATGCGTTGAAAAATAGTACAGGTGCCTCCAACCAGTTTTTGTACACCGTCTACAATTGTGTAATCTCGTGTGATGGCTTTCCCGCCGATCGACCAGAAAGGCACGCGAAGAGGATTTTTTTCGCCGGTGAATTGGTCCTCGGCCATGAACTGCATGAAACGATCCGATGAAATCGTCACGTATGGCCCATGCTGAAAGAAGGCATAATGCGCAATTTTTAAGTCAGAAGTTAGTTTACGCTGTAAGAGCTCCTGCTGGGCTTTGCACATGGCGTGAATGTTCGTCACGATGTGCGCGAGGTCTGATTCATAAGCCTGCTTCAAATCCTCGGTGAATTTCCCGAGCGCAAGCATGGCTGCCACCCCCAGAGGAACGAGGGCCAAGAGCAGGGTGAAGCTAATCAGTTTAGTGCGGATTTTCCAGTCTTTAAATGGTTTCACGGCATGGCCCTTTTTTGCAATATATCAGACCGAGGGAAAAATCTCAATTTTTTTGCTTTGGCGGATTCTTTTAGGTAATGATCCCCGGCGAGGAATGAGAGAAAAGAAATTTTTGAAATTTTTTAGACAAATTGTCAATTAAATCTTTATCCCCTCGGCCTAATTTTGACAAAATTTCTATTTAAATCGGGAAAAGGAATTATTTTTTGCCATTTTGGCAGGATCTGGTATATAAAAAATGAATATTGATTCATTATTAAAAGAATTATTTTGATAAAAAATTATTTTAATATCAAATTGTTAAGATTAATTAAAGAGATAATCCGAGCAATTTTTTCTCCACGGCATACCCCTTGCTCTTTATTCGGACAAGAAATGATAACAATAAAAAATACAGGAAAGGAGGCGGGGAAGATGAAAAAATTAACAATTTTAACAATTACCACCGCTATCCTTTGTTGCTGGATCTCCAGTGCATATGCGGCTGAAATCTTGGGATATCCCATCGTCCCCAAACAGGCTAAATTCTACCTCATCATTCTGAGTATGATTGGGGTTTCCATGGCGATGGTGGCAATTGCTTATTTTTCCTTCTGGCTGGTGGACTTAAAAAAGAGGCGGAAGGAAGTCACTATAAAACCTGCTTTTAACAAAGGATTAGAGGCTTTTGGCGGCCAGTTGGCTGCAGCTGCCCAGCCGGCTAAATAAAAATTCTATTGCCTTGGCATTAAAAACCCCTTCTCCGCGATCATGGAGAAGGGGTTTTTTTTAAGCAGCTTTTTGATGAACCTTTTCTTCTATTTTCGCCTTGGGTGCACGGGTAACAAAGGTTAGCCCCGCAGCAATCAGAAGGCATGCCGAAGCAATCAAGTAAGCGTTGCTGAAATTTTTAGAAGCATCAAAAATCCAACCACTAAGAACAGGGCCAAGCATTCCCCCAACCCCCCAGGCTGTAAAAACAAACCCATAATTGACCCCGAAATTCTTCATCCCAAAATAATCTTTGGTCGCCGAGGGAAAAACGGAAAGGTTCGCCCCGTAGTTGAACCCGATGAGTACTGAAGCCACGAAAAGAGTGCCGTACGTGTCCAGTCCCCGGAGCAAAAACATGAGGACTGCCTGGAAAACAAAGACAATAAACATCGTCCAGGTACGACCGATTTTGTCCGAAAGAATACCCGCCACGATGCGCCCGGCGGCATTGCCTACAGCTAAAAAGGCCACGAATATGAACCCTGCTTTAATGCCTGCCTGAAGATCAACGATCTTGGCCAACTTTCCTATGATCATCAACCCGGCGCCTGCCCCGAAAACATACATGATCCATAGAAGGTAGAATTGAGGGGTACGGAGCATTTCGTGCCATTCGTAATCCTTAGCCACCGTTGCGCTCTGGGCTTCCCCCTTCACGGTCGCCTTGGCAGCGCTGGGGTTTCCCAAGGGTTTATATCCTGCTGAGGGATTTTTTAGCAGCTGAGCAAGAA
The DNA here is from genome assembly GCA_029857975.1 of Deltaproteobacteria bacterium. Next base: position 2,472 of record JAOUFX010000185.1, read on the forward strand.
CGACAACCACGATGAGAAAAGTAATCCCAAAAATCAGGAAGCTGCTCTGAATTCCAAATCCGCTCAGGAGGTAATTGGCCAGAGGAGCAATGTAAACCGAGGCCAGCCCAAACCCGGCAACGACCAGCCCGGCGATCAATCCCGTCCGGGCTGGCGGGAACCATTTCACTGCCGGGGGAGTAGCTGAAGCATAACCGAACCCAATTCCTGTCCCGGCCAGAATTCCAAAACCGATAATCAGACCGGTGATCGATTGACCTAAACTGGCTATGATAAAACCAACTCCGCAAAAAATTCCTCCCAAGGTTGCCACCAGGCGAGGGCCATACTTATCCTGAAGCCTTCCCGCCGGGACCATCATAAAAGCAAACACAGCTATGGCCACCGAATAAGGGAGGGCGGTCTGGGTTTCATTCCACCCCCATTCCTTGGTAATTTGCTTGGAGATAACCGACCAGGCATACAGGACCCCCAAGGCCAAATTGATCCCCGTGCCGGCAAAGGTAACAATCCAACCTCGATTGTGGTCACTCCTCGGAAGGGGGGAACTTGCTATACGATCGGACATGAAAATATGCCTCCTTAGAAAAAGGTCATAAGGCCTCCCGAGAGACGTCTTGGCCAGACGTCTCTCGGATCTCCTTTTTCTCCAGTTTTATTGTCTTTCGGATACTAAGGTCTGGACGACCGAAGGGTCGGCCAAAGTGGTGGTATCGCCCAATTCGCGGACATCTCCTGCGGCGATCTTCTTCAAGATACGGCGCATGATTTTTCCACTGCGGGTCTTAGGCAGCGCGTCGGCGAACTGGATCTTATCCGGAGTGGCGATCGGTCCGATCTCCTTGCGCACGTGGGCCACCAGGGTCTTTTTCAAATCATCCGTCTTGGGCTGGCCCGCTTTCAGGGTGACGAAAGCGTAGATTCCCTGCCCTTTGATTGCATGGGGCATGCCCACCACCGCGGCTTCGGCCACGGCTGCATGGCTGACCAGGGCGCTTTCTACTTCGGCTGTGCCAATGCGGTGACCGGAGACGTTGATGACGTCGTCCAGCCGGCCCATCAGCCAGAAATCTCCATCTTCATCCACCCGGGCACCGTCGCCGGTGTTATACATCCCCGGAAAGCGCACGAAGTAAGTTTCCTTGAAGCGCTCGTGCTGGCCATAGACCGTACGCATCATTCCCGGCCAAGGTTTTTTGATCACCAGATATCCACCTTCATTCACCTCGGCTGGCGAGCCGTCCTCGCGGATGACCGCTGCCTCAACTCCGGGAAAAGGTTTCGTCGCGGATCCTGGCTTGATGGCGATCGCTCCCGGGAGAGGGGTGATCAAAATTCCGCCGGTTTCGGTCTGCCACCAGGTGTCCACAATAGGACACTTTTCTTTGCCGATGACTTTGTAGTACCACATCCAGGCTTCAGGGTTGATGGGTTCCCCCACGGTTCCCAAGAGCCGGAGGGAAGAAAGGTCTCGCCCCAAGGGCCATTGGTCGCCGTCGCGCATCATGGCCCGGAGTGCGGTGGGCGCCGTGTAGAAGATATTGACTCCGTTCTTTTCCACCGTGGCCCAGAAACGATCAGGCTGGGGATAGTTGGGAACGCCTTCAAACATCACGCTGGTGGCTCCAGCGGCCAGAGGGCCGTAGACAATATAACTGTGCCCGGTGACCCAACCGATGTCCGCCGTGCACCAGAAGACGTCTTCGTCCCGGTAATCGAAGATCCACCTGAACGTCACCATGACGTAAAGCAGGTACCCGGCCGTCGTATGCAGAACCCCTTTGGGCTTTCCAGTCGAACCACTGGTATACAGGATGAACAGCGGGTCCTCGGCATCCATTACCTCCGGTGGGCAAAACGGCTTAATGTCCGAAGCGGCCATCTCTTCATGCCACCAGAAATCTCTCCCTGCCTTCATATCCACCTTGGTATTGGTGCGGTTGTAGATGATGACGGTTTTTACCGCAGGACAGCTGGCCAGGGCAGCGTCGGCGTTACTCTTCAGGCCGATGATTTTGCCGCTGCGGTAGCTGGCATCCGTGGTAATCAACACGCTGGCGTTCGCATCCAGGAGGCGATCCTTGAGGGCATCGGCGCTGAACCCGCCAAAAACGATGCTATGGATGGCGCCGATACGGGCGCAGGCCATCATGGCAATGGGCAACTCGGGGATCATGGGCATATAGATAGTTACGCAGTCACCCTTTTTCACGCCCTTTTTCTTCAGGACGTTGGCGAACTTACAGACCTCCGTGTAAAGCTGCTGGTAGGTGTAAGTCCTGGTATCCCCTGGCTCGCCCTCCCAGATCAGGGCAGCCTTATTCTTCCGCCAAGTCTTCAGATGCCGGTCCAGGCAATTAACCGTGACGTTAAGCTTCCCTCCCTGAAACCACTTGATGTACAGGTTATCTTCGTAGCTGTAATCCAAGACCTTATCCCACTTCTTGAACCACTCCAGCTCTTCAGCCTGTTTTCCCCAAAATCCATCGGGGTCCTCGATGGACTTCTTATATATTTTTTTGAACTCCTCAAGGCTCTTAATATGGGCCTTTTGGCTGAATTCCTTCGGGGGGGGGAATTTCCTTGTTTCTTCCATCATACTGGTGATTGTTTTTTTCTCCTCTGCCATACATTACCTCCGACGAGATATTTTCATACTCCTATTTTATTTATTATACTCGATCTTTCCATCCCAACAAACTCAAGAAAATTTAAAAAAAAACGAACATCGAATGCTGGCTTGATGAAAAAATTTTTGACCAATCAGCTTTTCGGGGAGTTTCCGCGCGGTAGGGATTTGTTGAGAGGATTTAAGGCCATCGGCCGGATCTTCCGGGAATTTGCAGAGTAAAACCCCTGCGCCCCGTTGGCCTTCTTTCGGATACCTCCACCTCCGTGTATTCCAGATCATCTTTCTTTTGCTCTGCCTCTGGCTGGAGGAGGCTTTCCCGGCCTTTGCATCAACCTTAACTTCCGTACATCATCCCCCGCTAAGCCGTCTTTGGCATTAGGAGTTCAATGGGAGGAATTGACTCCCAGTGTCCGGGAATATTCCAAACGACGAACGGGGGGTTCTCCGATTACATCCATGATTTCCGCGATAAGTTCCCGCACCCGCTCTTTGAGGATGCGCATCTCCGCGGCCATGGCCTGCTTTTCCAGCGCCTGTTTTATGGTCTTATTTAAGGCCAGCTTTGTAAAAGGTTTTTGGATGAAATCAAAGGCCCCTTCTTTCAGGGCCTCCAACCCCATTTCCATTTTGCCATGGCCGGTCATGAGAACGATTTCTACATCGGGGAGGATTGCTTTGGCCAGCTTTAACAATTTATGTCCATCCATCCTGGGCATACAAACATCGGACAGGATCAGGTGGACCTTACGCTCGCGAATGATTTCCAACGCCGCCTGGCCGTCAGCAGCAGTCATTACATTGTATCCTTCCCTCTCTAATATTTTTAGCAGTGTTTCACGAATTGTCTCCTCATTGTCCACTACTAAAATCGTTTTCTTTTCCACAATACCTCCTAATGTTGGACCCGAGAAGAAAAACGTTTACACTCTGGAAACGGTGTTAAAAAAACTCGAAGGGGTCTTGATCTATTAGAGGAGGGTTGTTGTTTCGGTTGCCAGTCACAGATGAGCAGGGGAGTTCGCTCGTTCGTAGCCTGTGAAGATCAAACCCCTTCGGAGTCTCATGAATTTTCATTATGAAAAAGCAATATGTATGCCAAAAGTTAAAAAAATGGGAGAACCATTTTATTTTTAACCCATTAATATTAAATGGTTTTTTATGAAGGATCGAAGGGCAGGTTTGTTAGGGATCACTTTATTTTGAAAATGATGCCATTATGTCAATTGTTTCGATAAGTGCTGCAAAAATGACAATTTAAAAATTAAAGAAAGCTTTTAGCTGACAATTTGTCAAC
>JAOUFX010000186.1 GCA_029857975.1 Deltaproteobacteria bacterium
CTTCCGCTTTCCACCGTCCACGAATATGCCGAGACTTTGCTGGCTCAGCGAATATCCATGGTAAGCGGGGTAGCCCAGGTCCAGGTTTACGGCGGGCAGAAGTACGCCGTTCGGGTTCAGGTGAATCCCAAAGCGTTGGCCATGAGGCAGATCGGAATTGACGAGGTCGCCAATGCGGTCATGAACGCCAATGTAAATCTGCCCACGGGCACCCTGTGGGGAACCCACAACGCTTTTACCGTACAGGCCACCGGTCAATTGATGGAAGCATCGGAATACCGGTCCATCATCGCGGCCAGCCGGAATGACTTTCCAGTCCGCCTGGAAGATCTCGGGCGGGTCATCGACAGCGTCGAGAATGACAAAATCGCAGCTTGGTATAACAACGTAAGGGCAATCACCCTGGCCATTCAACGTCAACCGGGGACCAACACGGTGGAAGTGGTGGACGCCGTCAAGGAACTGGTCAAAAGATTGCGTGCGGAAATTCCTGCCTCCGTCAGCCTGGACCTGCTCTACGATCGCTCGGTATCGATCCGGGATTCTGTGGCAGACATCAAGGCTACCCTCTTTCTGGCCATTTGTTTGGTCGTTATGGTCATCTTCCTCTTCCTGCGCAACTTATCGGCCACGATCATCCCCAGCCTGGCCCTCCCCTTCTCGATCGTAGGCACATTTACGGCCATGTATCTCCTGGACTACAGTCTCGACAACCTTTCCCTGATGGCCCTCATCCTATCGGTGGGATTTGTGGTGGACGACGCCATCGTCATGCTGGAGAACATCATCCGCCATATGGAGCAAGGGGAAGGGATTCTGGAAGCGGCGCTTAACGGCTCCAAGGAGATTGGTTTCACGATTGTGTCCATGACCCTTTCTCTCGTGGTGGTATTTATCCCGGTGCTCTTCATGGGGGGGATCCTGGGGCGTCTGCTCCATGAATTCGCCGTAACCATCAGCATGGCGGTCCTGATTTCCGGAGTCGTATCGTTGACCCTTACCCCCATGCTCTGCAGCCGCTTTCTGCGCCCTCCAGGGGCGATACGCCATCGCCGGCTTTACGCGCTCTCGGAAAGATACTTCGAACGCATGTTGCGAGCTTACGAGTTGAGCCTCAAAAAGACCCTGGATCATAGCCTGGCCACCCTAATTCTCTCCGGTTTGATTTTCGTGGCTACGATATACCTTTTCATCATCGTCCCCAAGGGCTTTCTTCCGAGCGAAGACACCAATCAGATCATCGGCTTCACCGAAGCCAACGAGGGAATTTCCTTCGCATCGATGCAGAAGCATCAAAAAGAGATCTCGGCCATCATCTCCGAAAATCCCAATGTAGAAGCATTCATGTCCTCGATCGGGCCAAGCGGATCCAGCCCGGCTTCCAACACCGGACGGCTCAATATTCGCCTGAAACCAAGAAACGAACGGGATCTTAACGTTGACGAAATCATTCAGGAACTCCGGCCGCAATTGTCTACCATTCCGGGTATCCGGGCCTTTCTGCAAAACCCGCCCCCCGTCCGCATCGGCGGGCGCCTGACCAAAAGCCAGTATCAATTTACCCTGCAGGGCACCGATCTGGACGCCCTCTATCGTTATGCTCCGATTTTCGAGTCAAGGCTCAAGCAGATCCCGGGGCTTCACGACGTGACGTCCGACCTGCAAATCAAGAACCCGCAAGTCAATATCGAGATCAACCGCAATAAAGCTTCCCTGCTTGGGGTTACCGCCCAGCAGATCGAAGATGCCCTCTCCAGCGCCTATTCCTCGCGGCAGATTTCTACGATCTACGCCCCCAATGATTCGTTCCAGGTGATCCTGGAACTGGAACCCCAATATCAGATGGACCCCTCGGCGCTCGCCATGCTCTACATTCGCTCATCCAAAGGTGCTCTGGTCCCGTTGAATGCGGTAGCCAAGGTGAGCTCGAATGTGGGGCCTCTAACCGTAAACCATCTGGGCCAGCTTCCGGCAGTGACTCTTTCTTTCAGCCTCCAGCCGGGGGTCTCTTTGGGGGAAGCGGTTTCTGCGGTTCAGGGGGCCGCCCGGGTTATGTTGCCGCCTACCATCACCACCAGCTTCCAGGGCACTGCCCAGGCTTTCCAATCTTCGATCAAGGGACTGGGTATTCTTTTGCTCATGGCCATCCTGGTTATTTACATCGTGCTGGGAATTCTCTATGAAAGCTTCATCCACCCGTTGACCATTCTCTCCGGCCTTCCTTCCGCGGGGGTCGGAGCGCTGCTCATGTTGATCCTCTTCCACGCCGAACTGGATCTTTATGGATTTGTGGGGATCATCATGTTGATCGGGCTGGTAAAAAAGAACGCCATCATGATGATCGACTTCGCCCTGGAGGCTGAGCGAAAGGAAGGGAAAAGCCCCGCTGAAGCAATCTTTCAGGGCTGCCTGATCCGTTTCCGCCCCATTATGATGACCACCATGTGCGCCCTTCTGGGGACTTTACCGATTGCCATCGGTTTTGGAGCGGGAGCCGAAGCCCGCCGTCCATTGGGCTTGGCAGTAGTCGGGGGGCTGCTTTTCTCGCAATTCATCACCCTCTATATTACTCCCGTCATCTATATTTACCTTGATAAATTCCAGGCGAGCATAAAGGATAGATTTCGTTCCCGCCGTTTGGAAAAAAGGAATCGTTTCTCTGATTAATTCGTCTATATAGATTGCCATCCAACATGGGCTTACAAGAAACGCTGGGTTCGTACCCCTTCATGCTGCCGCAACTTTTTTGCCTCGTCTTCGGTAGCATCCTCTTCAAGGAAATTCTCCCAATCTCCCACCATCGCTATCATGGGTCCTACCTTGACGAGGCCATCATTCTTCTCCTCCACATGCGCTCTGGCGCTGCTCCAGGGTTTTTTAACCCACTTGCCCCGCACCGGATTCAACTCTATGTACCGAGCAGAAGCCACGACATAACGCTCATCCATGGCATACGATTTCAACCGACCTGGCCATAAAAACCATCGCCAACCTTCTCGAAAATTTACCATCCGCGCATACCGGCGATGTGCCTCTCCAATGGCTTTGGGCAAACTTTTTTAATGTGCGGGACGGCGATCAAGTGAATACGAAAACCGGGGCGCGCCTTTATGCTTGGAGCTTCCTGCCGAATCATTTTTATTATTTACTGCCGCCTAAAAGATGATGGGGTATCCGGGGGCGGAGGTTGGACGCTTTTGGGGGGTGGCGACTTCGGCGGTGAATCGATCAAAGAATCCTAATGAAGTGCCGGAGTTCCGCCTTTATCTTTAAGTTGGTTCGGAACCGCCGTTCCTTTTTTCCCGCGTCCCCTTTTTCGAATTTTTGTTTTATCCCTTTCGTCACGATTTGGCCGGTTCGGCGATTGGGAGCAACTTCGCCGGCCGAAAACCTCTTTTTCATGGGAACATCTCCCGTCATTCCCGATCTTCCGCTGAAAATTTTTCTTGACATCTTTTTCAAAAATTGTCATAAATATTTCATTTTTAATATTTGTCATAAATATTTCATTTTCGGTTGATGAATTTCTCTCATGAAGAGGGGAAAACTTGATACTGACCGAGAAGTTAAAAGCAATTCATCCGTCCTTAAGCAAGCAACAGAAGAAGGTTGCGGATTTTTTTCTTACCCAGGGTGCCGAAGCCGCTTTTCTTTCCGTCGCCGAATTAGCCCACCAAGTTAGAACCAGTCAGGCCACTGTCGTCCGTTTCTCCCGGGTCATAGGTTTCAAGGGATATCCGGACCTGCAGCGGGAACTGCAGAATTGGATCCGGCAGAAAATATCCCCTTCCAGGGTCCTGCAAAACTTGATGATAAAAGCGCCCGAGGAAAATGTATACCGCAGGATCTTTCAAATAGACCGGCAAAACCTTGATGAAACGGAGGAGGCCAACCCACAGGAAAAGCTGGACCGCGCCGTACGGGAGATCATCCAGGCCAAGCGCATCGGCTTTATCGGCTTCCGCACCTCCCAGGCGATGGCCTACCTCCTCTATTTCTTCATCGGGCGGGTGAGAAAAAACTGTGAACTCCTGGATGACGGCGGGAACCTCACCAACCAGTTGATGTATTATGGGGCGAAAGATCTTCTCTTGGCCATCAGCTTTCCCCGCTATTCTCGCCTGACCCTTGAGATTTTGAAGTATGGGAAAAAGATGGGCTGCAAAATTATCGTGATCACGGACAATCCCGTTTCTCCCGTCGGGCAGATGGCGGATGTTATCTTGCTGTCGGAGCGAAAATCGGCCACTTATTTCAACTCTCTTGCCAGCGCCGTCACCCTGGTGAATTGCCTAGTGGCCGGCGTCTCCCTGAAAAGCAAGCATTCCTTGAAAACGCTGGAATCCTTCGATCAAATTGACAAAGGATGGAATCATTTTTTGAGATAAGACATCAACGCGGTCCCTACTTCTGGCGAGGATAAGGAAAGGGTTCATTACCGGCCAAAGCCGGGTCTATCCTAATTTTTTATGAACGCTGACGAATTTTATACCTGCCAATCCCGTCTAATACACTAAGAGAAAGGAGGAAAGGATGAAAGTTATCTACGAAGTGAAAGACCGGGTGGCGTACATTACAATGAATCGCCCTGAAGCCATGAACGCAATGGACGCGGAGGTATATGCTGCATTATCCAAAGCATGGATTGATGTCCGGGATAATCCTGACGTATGGGTAGCCATCATTACCGGCGCAGGGGAGAAGGCCTTCACCGCTGGGGCGGACCTCAAGTCCTTCATTACCCGGAAACCGGAGAAGGCGGATTTCTGGTTGACCCAGAAAGACATGTTGCTTAACCGGGGCTTGGAAGTTTGGAAACCGGTGATCGCTGCGGTTAACGGATATTGTCTTGCCGGTGGTGTTACCCTTTTATTCGCCACGGATATTCGGATCGCAGCCGAACATGCTGTTTTTGAGATATCCGAGGTTAAACGGGGAATCCTGCCGGGAAATGGAGGAACCCAAAGAGCTTTACGGCAACTTCCCTATCCTATCGCCATGGAGATGTTGCTCCTAGGGCGACGCTTGAATGCACAAGAGGCATTGACGTATGGCCTGATTAATAAGGTCGTGCCCATGAAAGATCTAATGCTCACTGCCGAGCAGTACGCCAGGCAGCTATGTGAAAATGGCCCGCTTGCCCTGCGAGCTGTCAAAGAACTGGCGATTAGGAGCCAGAGTCTTTCCCTGGAACAAGGTCTTCGTTTAGAACAATCGTTTCAGGAATTCCTCCGCACAACTGAAGATGCCAAGGAAGGCCCCAAGGCTTTTGCCGAGAAAAGAAAGCCAGTATACAAAGCCAGGTAATGAGGCCCGTTTCCAATCTGGGCTATTTTCAGCTCCAACATAAGGAGGAAGATCAATGAAACCCTATCGTTCATTGTTATTCGTTCCCGGCAATAAGCCGGCATGGATGGAAAAAGCAGTCGGTTATGGGGCGGATTGCCTGATTTTAGACCTCGAGGATTCGGTCCCGGATCAAGAAAAGGCAGCTGCCCGCCCTTTGGTAAAGACCGGGATTAAGGCTCTTAAGGCCAAGGGTCAAGCCGTTAACGTACGGGTTAATGCTTTTGCCACGGGATTGACCTTAGACGACCTCGAGGGAGTTTTATGTCCGGAGCTTGATGGGGTTACGCTGCCAAAAGTGGAGACAGTGGCCGACATGAAAGAGCTGGATGCTTTATTGACCCATCTGGAAAAGCGCATGGGGATAACCGTGGGAGCGATTGAAACTCCATTAGGGTGCGAGACGGCTAAGGGGATGCGCAATATCTATGAGATTGCCGCCTCCTGTCCCCGAGTGAAGCGAGTTACCTTGGCGGCTGGCCCCGGAGGAGACGCCGCCCGGGCCATTGGCTATATTTGGTCGAAGGAGGGTATGGAGACTCTCTTTCTTCGCTCCAAAGCGGTTCTGGATTGCCGGGCGGCGGGTATTCAGTATCCTACAATCAGCTCCTGGTGGAACATCAAGGATTTGGAGGGATTGGAGCGGGATGCCAATTGGAACCGGCGGCTTGGGTTCCGGGGGCAGACGGTCATGCATCCGACCCACGTTCCGATTGTCAATAAAGTGTTTACTCCGTCTGGGGAAGAGATCGCTTTTTATAAGGGGCTGATTCAGGCCATGGAGGAAGCGAAGAAAAAGGGGGTTGCCGCGGTTACTTATAAAGGCGACATGGTTGACGAAGCCATGGTGAAAACTGCGCGGGAGATGCTCGAATTCGCCAAATCCATTGGCTTAGAAACCTAAGTGGATTTTTTTTGAAAATTCCTTAACCCCAGAGGAAGACAAGAAAAAGGAGCAAATTCCAAAACCAAGATGAGCGAGAAGGAGAGTCAGGGTTTATTGGAGGGAGTTCGTGTTTTGGAACTCGCCAACGT
>JAOUFX010000187.1 GCA_029857975.1 Deltaproteobacteria bacterium
CTCTCAAGCACGGTCCATGAGTCTATTTGCCTACTTGCCTTGGATTCACAATAACCATTTCTCCCAGCATTCAACGAGAAAATCCATCTTTTAATAAAGCAAAATTATGAAGAAAAGGACGCTATGAGGAGCAAGGTCATTCTCGCCGTTATCGTCTGCAGGAAGATAGAGAATTGAGGAAGAATCCTTTTAAACACAAGGTGTTAGTCTGATTGAGTTTATTACCGATCAAGGCCAGCCATTAAAGAAATAGTATGCGCCTATGACCAATCCTTGGCTATTAACTCCACCTACTACTCTGCAGCCGAGGGTTGCTTTGGGGATTGCTCATTACGGGTAGAAATGACGTATCCCGATTCAATAAAAGGAACCCATATCGAAACTTTTTCTATGACCCGAAAACAGAGGATATATAGCAGATCAGTAGTGTCCCAACGTTGTAATTGGGGAATGAGTTAACTATTAGAAACCATTTTAATATTGACAAAAAATGCTATTTTTCGATTTGAATTTGAAATCCGCTAAATGCCATACTCCTTTACTTCTTTTCAAGGAGATGGCATATGAATATTGGAAAAACAGTTTTCTCACAATTGATGGAGTTCCTTCCCCAATACGAATTTCAAAAATGTGTCGAACGCTACCAGGGCAACTACAAGATCAAATCCTTTTCCTGCTGGAATCAATTCCTCTGTATGGCGTTTGCCCAACTTACCTATCGCGAAAGCCTTCGAGACATCCAAGCTTGTCTCCGCGGCAACCAACAAAAACTCTATCACATGGGCTTTCGCGGAAACGTTTCTCGAAATACCCTGGCTCACGCCAACCAAATCCGCGATTGGAGAATCTACGCCGACTTCGCCCAAATCCTAATTGCCCAAGCCCGAACTCTTTACGCCCACGAAGACTTTGGCATCGAGTTGAAGCAAACGGTTTATGCCTTCGATGCCACGACCATCGACCTCTGCCTGTCTCTTTTCCCCTGGGCTCAATTCCGCCAACGAAAAGGAGCCATCAAACTCCATGCGTTGATGGATTTGCGCGGCAGCATCCCCACGCTGATCTTCATAACTCATGGCAAAATCCACGAGGTCAAGCTTCTCGACGAACTCCTCATAGAACCCGGAGCCATTTACCTTTTCGACAGAGGCTATCTGGACTTTGCGCGCCTCTACAAGATTCATCAGGCCGGAGCCTTTTTCATCATCCGCGCCAAAAGCAATTTCCGATTCCGGCGTCTATATTCCCAGAAGGCCGACAAAGCCAAAGGCGTTCAAGCCGATCAAATCATCGAACTCCATGGCTTTTATGCCCGCAAAGATTATCCCGACCGACTCCGACGGATCCGCTATTACGATGTCGAAAAGAAAAAGAGATTGATCTTCCTAGCCAACAATTTTTCTTTACCAGCCTTCACGATTGCCGAGCTTTTTCGCTGTCGGTGGAAGATCGAGTTATTCTTCAAATGGATCAAACAGCATCTCCGGATCAAGGCATTTTATGGAACAACGGAGAATGCAGTCAAGACTCAGATTTGGATTTCGATCGCCGTTTATGTCCTTGTTGCCATCATCAAAAAGAAACTCAATTTGAAGGCGAGCCTTTATACGATGTTACAGATTTTAAGTGTGTCTCTTTTTCAAAAAACTCCATTATTCCAATTGCTTTATCCAATTCAAGACGATGAAAAAGAAGCCGATTCTTCTAACCAACTAAAATTATTCTAATAACGTTGGGACACTACTGATAGCAGATAACAATAAAATTCGTTCTGAACAAAAGTGCTGCCTTTCAAATAGAAGGCAGTCTTATTTTCCACTAGCCGGATTCTATTGACCTCTAACCAGCGGGCGACTCTGAATTACACGGAACCAAACCAAAATGAAAATACACACAAATAATAACCCTGCTCCAAAAATAAGGGGAGCGGCGGCATCCCGGGAAAGGTCAAGAGCCAATCCTGCGAAAGGCGGCATGGCGGCATAAACACCATAATAAATCGTATAGAAAAAACCCATGCCGAGCGCCCGAGCCTCGGGATGTAATACTGCCGCGGGCATTGCCATGATTGCACCAGCCGGTATGCCTGCAATTATCCCCATCGTTACAATAAGCGGCAAGGCAGACCCAATGGGTAAGAGCAACATAGCTATTCCGAATACCACAAATCCAATGACCATAAAGGTATTAGGCCGACGGAATTTCTGCGCCATCCAGCCTCCAAGGGGAACTGACCCTATTATCAGCCAATTGCATAAGCTAACGAGAACCGCTGCCTCAGTAAAGACCATACCCCTGGAAGCCAGCAAAGGCGGGCCAAAGGTAGGGACAATTATATATGCCCCATTGTAAAGTGCCCAAATGACGGCCGCAAGAGTAACCAAAAGAATCTCTCTTCCTGATAATTGAATTTTAGGTTTGGGGCCGGCCCTGATTTGATCGGTATCCACCGGGGAGTGGTAGAAAATCGCCATCAGGACAAAGCCCACAGCCGAAGTGGCTGCAGAGATATGGAAAACAGCCGACCAATTAAGGGCTGAATTTATGGTTGGTTGGGTTACAAGGGCCAGTCCGATACCAGTGGGCCAGCTATTCACAAAAATAGCCATGGCAGTAATTATTTCCTTCCCGGCAAACCAGTCGGCGACCATCTTAGCCATCATCACATTTAACAGAATGGCGCCAATTCCACTGATGAGGCGTCCGGTCGCTGCCATGGAAAAGGAATGGCTGATTCCAACCAATATAGTGCCGACGGTCATTAGTACCAATCCCCAAAGTACTACCCGTTTGTCCCCAAAACGATTCCCCAAGATGCCGCTTGGCAGAGAGAGAAAAAGCCCAGGTAGTGATTGGAGCCCAATGAGGGTACCGATGGCTGCATACTCGATTGCAAATTCTTTGATCAACGAGGGAGAAACCGAGCCTATCGACTGGAATTGGTATCCCATGCTGATCCGGGCCAGGAATAAGACGGAAAGGATAAACCACCGGTTGGAAAGCACAAGAATCTCCCTTAAAACGGGTAAAGGTTCAAACCAAATTGTCTTATTTCCCAAAAAGAAAAGGCTCCAAAAGATTTTTCAACCCCTTGGAGCCTTCATATTGGATCCTTCTGGAAAATCCATTTCATAAACCCTCCAGAAGTACGAGGTCAAATTGTTAGCTTACTAAGAAATGGTGGGATAACGATGACTTAAAAATAGAGAAAAATTGAATGCATATCAAGGGGAAAATTTAAAGGAATATGGCTCCCCTCAAATGCCCTCATGTTGCTGCTTTTCGTTTGAAATATTGCATTCTTAAGGAGAACTCTAAAAACAAGGGTACGGGATGAAAGTATTGAAATCTTCTCTCTTTGTCAGGCACCCATCCGATTCCCATCCCAGGCTTGCCGCGTGACAAACGGAAGATTTCAACCAAGAATCCTCGCCTTCTCCCGCCCAGTCCGTGAGCCTATTTGCCTACTTGCCTTGAAATCAGAGTAACCATTTCTCCCAGTATTCTGTGGGAAAATGCATCTTCTCACAAGGCAAAAGCATGGAGGAAAGGGTGTGATAAGAAGCAAGGCCATTCCCGCCTTTTGTTTCCGCAGAATCTCAGAAGGTTGATGAAGAATCCGTTTGAAAACAAAATGTTAGTTTGGTTGAGTTCATTACCGATTAAGGGGTGTCATAAAAGAAATAGTAAACGCCTATGACCAATCCTTGGCTACTAACTTCACCTACAAGCCATCAGTTCTGAGGAACAATACTGATTAAAGATTGGCGATTGAAATCTTGAATAGAAAGTTCGGTGGGGCTGTCAGCTCACCAGGGAGTTCCACTTACTTCATTCGAAGAACTGCTCTCGTTGTTGTCGGTATCGTAGGCAGTAACAGCAATGTAATAGGTCTGTCCAGGGATTAGGCCGGTTAAGGAATAGGTGGTTACATTTCCAACATCGATTGAACTAGCATACGTCCTGGAGGCTGTTCCAACATAAACTCTATATCCTGCCAGATCGGTCAAGGGGCTTCCATCCACATTCGTAGTTGGGGCATCCCAGGCTAAACTTATCGTCGATCCTCCGCCACCCCCTCCTCCGTCGCCATCCCCTCCTCCTCCGCCACAACTGGTCAGAGAATAAGGCGAGGCCGCAATAAATGCAAAAAAAATGATTGAAACAAACGTTTCACAAATTATTTTGTTACGCATAATAGCCCCATATATGACTTTCTCGGGATGCTCATTCTCGAAAAGCATTCGCCAAAGAAAAAACTCCAAAGATACATTAAAGAAAGTCCTGATCGCACCTCTACTTCATTGATAACATTCACGAATGAAAGCTATTTATGCGTCCTCCCAGTTACACCACAGCCCCAAAGATGTCGGAATGAATAACGAAACGCAAGATGAATTATATATCGGCAAATAGGTTTAAAACTTGAGAGCAAGCCGACCGATTTAGATAAAATGTACAGGGCAGCCAATTTACTTTTTAAATTTTTTTCTGAATCCCACAAGCCCAAGAAGACCAGAACTAAGAAGCAGCATGGTGGAGGGTTTGACCCTTTTTGGCTTTCCTAATCTTTCTTCCTTAATTTCAGTGGAAATTTTTCGCCAATGCCTTTATTATCACTCCACCCTGTAGCTTCATCGTATGATTCAAATCGGATTTCCCATTTTCCCCACTTGCCTTTCCCGTGCCATTCGCCATTGTACATGACCCCATCTGTCGATATTCCTTTCATAACTCCTGATGAGTAGGAAATTAGAATCTCTGAATGGGTTCGTTTTTCAATTACAACATTTGAAAGCTTCCCAGCTGAAAACATTTGCCATCCTTCATTTGACTTTAATACATTCTGCGCCAATTTTGAACCTAATCTGGCAGAAGTTTTATAATCCCTCATTTCCTCTTGGTGGTTTCCAAGTTGGCCGTAATAAAATCCACGATAATAATAGGCATCCGCATATTTGGGTTCCAACTCGATTGCCCTGCCTAAATCCATGATTGCTTGCCTGGAGTTCCCAAGTTGACCATAGGCAATTCCACGGGTCACGTAGGCATAGGCATATTTAGTGTCTAGCTCGATGGCCTTGTCGTGATCCCTGATTGCCTGCCGGTGGTCTCCAAGGATGGCGTAGATAACCCCACGGGCCGTATAGGCAGGCGGATATTTGGGTTCCAACTCGATTGCCCTGTCAAAGTCCCTAATTGCCTGCCGGTGGTCTCCAAGGAGGCCATAGGTAACTCCACGGCCTCCATAAGCGTCCGCATATTTGGGTTCCAACTCGATTGCCCTGTCAAAGTCCCTAATTGCCTGTTGGTAGTTCCCAATCCTGCCGTATCCAATTCCACGGGTCACGTAGGCTAAGGCCAATTTAGGGTCTAGTTCAATCGCCTCGCCAAATGCTTCCATCGCCTCTTGGATCTTACCAGCATTTCCCAAAGCAAGTCCCTTAATCACCAAGTCCGTGGCACTCAATCTATCTACCGCTATTTTGTATTTATCCCGGTCTGCTTTTCCTACCTTCGCTATTTCTAGCTCTCTTCTTAGCCTTTCGACCTCTCGTAATGCTTCATCAGTTTTTTTCCTCGCCTCCTGCAACTCCTTTGTTTTTTGACGGTCCTGGCGCAAATTTTCTATAGAATTGGCCAAATCTTCCGGTTCTGCCGCAAGCCTGGCCTTCAGGTAATATATTTTGCCATCCCACTTTTCATCAATTATTTCAGTTCTGACTATACCAGCGGTGAGGGTAATAATCTGGTCTTTTGTAAGCTGGAAGTTTTTAACCTCAGTTTCGCTTTCGAGGTAAGTCCCCAATTTCTCTAAAAGTAGCCTCTTGACCTGTTCAAGGGCGATTACTCTACTTGAAAGTTTACTGTCTGCTTCACTTGCCTGATAAGTGTATTCCTCTATAAAGACCTTTGTTTCCGTAACGGCAACTGATGGGAGGAAAAAGAAGATTAAAAATATTAATCCGCGAATAATTTTCAACTTAATTCCGTTTCTTCGCATATATCCCCCTTAAAAGAAAAACCCCATCTCTCTTTCAAGAAATGGGGTTTCAATAACTCCACGCCATAACCTTCCTCCCAGGCAAGGCGATTGGAGAGCGTGTTTCTAAGGGGATGATAACAGAATGGGGGAGGATGTCAACAAGCAAAAAGGGGGAAGACTGATCAGAAAAAAGGCAGAGCCATTTCTGATATTGCCATGCTCTTTGACAATTGAATAAGGTTCTTTTTGTTCGAGGAGTACACCTACTAACCTACACATGGCTTGTTCATTGTGAAACAACGATTACCATTTGTACTGGTGGATATAGCGCTGTTCATACATTTAAAATAAAAAGTAACGGTGGGGAATCTTTGGGATGCTGAAGA
>JAOUFX010000188.1 GCA_029857975.1 Deltaproteobacteria bacterium
TGTGCCGAGAGAGGAAAAAAGGAGGAAATGGGGGGCCACAAGGACAAATGTCCTTCAGTCGTGGGGAAAGCTTCTCGCTGGGTGGCCGAATTGATCTTGGATGAGGAGGGGAGGAAATAATTAGGACAAGGTCGATTCAATTTTTAGCCTTTACAAAAACTGCCCTCGTAACCTTGGACTTATAACCTCAGTAGCCAACAGTCGACCCCACATCCCCGAAATGAGGCAGCACCGCTTGGCCGCTGCCTTTACCTATCTTTCTTTGTCCCTGAGCTCTGGAGAAAAGCTAACAAACCGTGAAAGGTAAAAAGAATTCGCCAAGCTCCACACAAAGCTCCGATGTTCTGAGGAATACGAGACGCAATCTACATCCTGCCATTGATCCTTCGATCCCTCGAAGAAGTTATTAGAAAACCCCCGTGTCCGGGAGAGGGCAGGGTTGAATTATGTCATCGATGTTGATAGAGTAAATTAAGTGAAAAATTTAAACCGCTAAGCCCTTAGCGCTCTGCGCATAGCGTTTTTATTCCTATATGATCAATTTCATAAAAAATTTAGAGCGGCACCGGTTCTACAAGCCGCAATTCGTCTACCACCGGGCGATTCCTTCCCAAGGGGGACGATGGGCAAGGCTGGAAAGGGCGTTACCTCCTTTATTGACCCAGGCCCTGGCGGAGCTGAATATTGACTCCCTCTTCTCCCACCAGGCCGCCGCCATCCAAAAAGTGCGGGAGGGGAAGAATGTGGTCATTGCCACGCCCACGGCGAGCGGCAAGACGCTGGCTTATACCCTGCCGGTGCTCGAGTCTCTTCTCCAACACCCCGACTCCAAAGCCCTGTACCTCTTCCCCCTGAAAGCGCTGGAACAAGACCAATTGAAGGCCCTGCAGGAATTTGTCTTCCCCATCAAAGGCCAGGTCAAATTCCAGGCCGTGATCTATGATGGAGATACGTCGAGTTATCGGCGGAGGAAGATTCGCGAATCCATTCCCACGGTTTTGATCACCAACCCGGACATGGTCCATTTCAGCCTGCTCCCGTTTCATACTCAATGGGAGGAACTCTTCCGCAACCTGCGGTATGTGATCATCGACGAGCTCCACACTTACAAAGGGATTTTCGGCTCGCATTTAGCGCAAATTATCCGCCGGCTGGAACGGATATGTCACTTCTATGGATCAAAGCCCCAGTTCGTCGCTTGTTCGGCAACCATTGCCAACGCCAAGGGATTTGCCGAGAAGCTAACGGGGCTTCCTTTCGAAGCTGTCGAAGAAAGCGGTGCCCCCCGTGCCGGGAGAAATTTCCTTTTTCTGAATCCTACGGTGAGCCCCTATACCTTAGCCGTTAAGCTTTTCCTGGACTGCCTCGATCGCGGCTTTCGCACTTTGGTCTTTACCCAGGCCCGCAAGATAACGGAACTTTTGCACACCTGGGTTTTAAAGGATCGCCCGGACTTAAGAACGCGGGTAAGCTCCTATCGCGCCGGGTTCCTTCCGGAAGAACGCCGGGAGATCGAAGCCAAACTGGTGTCCGGCGAACTTTTAGGGGTCATCTCCACCAGTGCCTTGGAGTTGGGAATTGACATTGGAGGTTTGGATGTTTGTATCCTGGTAGGCTACCCCGGTACGGTCGCAGCCACCTGGCAGCGGGGTGGCCGGGTAGGAAGAACAGATCGGGAGTCTCTCATTGCCTTAATCGCCCAGCCCGACGCTCTGGACCAGTATTTCATGCGCCACCCGCAAGATTTTTTCAGCCGGGGGTTTGAGAGCGCGATCGTGGATCCGGACAATTCCGTAATTGTTTCCAAACACTTAGTCTGTGCCAGTGCTGAGATACCGCTGCGGATGGAGGAAGATATTTTCCCCCTGCAAAAATACGAACCCTTTCTGGATCAACTGGTTGCCGAAGGGGAACTTCTCCGCAGCGCCTCGGGACGGGAATGGTTTTCCCACCGGATTCATCCCCACCGGATGGTGGACATTCGTTCCGCGGGAGAAGGTTATACCATCTTCGAAGAAGGGACGAAGCGATTGGTCGGGAAGGTCAGCGTGCCGAGGGTTTACAGCGAATGTCACCCGGGAGCGATCTACCTGCATAAAGCCGACCCGTACGCAGTCACTCATCTGGACCAGGGGAAGAGGGAAGTCTGGGCCAAACAGGTGGAGGTGGACTATTATACCCGCGCCCTATCGGAGAAAGAGACCGAGATCCTCTCGGTGGCCCAAACCCAGAATATTGCCCGGTTCACAGCCTGTTTCGGCAGGTTAAAGGTCACCGAAAGGGTTAGGGGTTTTGAGAAGCGGCGCATCTTCGGCCAGGACCTTCTCAGCGTCCATGACTTAGAGATGCCTTCCCACGTCTTTGAGACCATGGGATTGTGGATGATCCTTCCGGAAAAGATCTCCCAGCAGGTGAAAGAGGCAGGCATGCATTTTATGGGCGGAATACACGCCGTTGAACATGCCTCCATCGCCCTTTTCCCGCTTTTTGCCCTCTGCGATCGGAATGACGTGGGAGGAATTTGTTACCCGGTACATCCCCAGTTGGAAAAACCGGCGATTTTCATCTACGATGGTTACCCCGGCGGGGTGGGACTGGCGGAGTATGGTTATGGGATGCTCGCCGAACTCCTGGAAAAGACCCTTGCTTTGATCCGTGATTGTAACTGCTTGGACGGCTGTCCATCTTGCGTCCACTCTCCCAAGTGCGGAGCGGGAAACAAACCCTTGGACAAGCGTGCCGCGGAATTCATCCTGAAGCAGTTGTTGGGGGAAGAGGGAATCGAATCCAAAATAGCGGATCGAGCCCGGACGCGGCCTTTAACGCTCCCGGCTGATGTTTCCCTGGAAGGGGATTCTGAGCTTGCCGAGCCCGAGGCAATGACCCGACTGCAGCATCCCCTTTGGCTCAAGGAAGAAATTTCCCGCCGCCGTATTCTTTTTCTGGACCTGGAAACCCAGAGGAGTGCCGAAGAAGTCGGCGGCTGGCAGAACAAACACCTGATGCGTTTGGCTGTGGGCGTAATTTATGATTCAAAGGAAGATTCTTTTGATATATTCAAAGAAGATCGTGTCCATGACCTGATCGCCAAACTGAAGACCGCGGACCTGGTTGTCGGGTTTAACATCGCTGATTTTGATTACCATGTCCTGAAAGGTTACTCTCCTTTCCGCTTTTCGGAACTCAAGACTTTTGACATCCTGCAAGAAATTTCCAGGCAATTAGGGTATCGTCTTTCCCTCAACCACCTGGCCCACAAGACTCTAAAGATGGAGAAATCGGCCGATGGCTTACAATCATTGCAGTGGTTTAAAGAAGGGAAGATCGAAGAAGTGATTGCCTATTGCCAAAAGGACGTAGAGATCACCCGGGACCTATTTCTCTTCGGCCTGGCCAATGGTCACCTGCTCTTCGAGACCAAATCCGGCCGGCTCGTCCGCCTGCCTGTGGATTGGAATTTGTTGAAAATCCTTTCCCAGAATAGGGTGTAGGGTGGAAAGTGCTCTGGCCTTTAGCCTTTGACCTTGAACCTTGTACCCTATACCTCTTTAACACACTCGGCAGAGGAGGATAGGTACGGTGGCCGTGTTAATAATCTTGTTGGCTACACTTCCCAGGACGAACTGGGTGAGCCCGGTGCGTCCGTGAGTGGACATGGCGATCAGGTCGAAGTTGCGGTCCCGGGCATGATCGACAATTTCCTGGGCATCGTGGCCATAACGGACCACTGAATTTACGTTGACCCCCACGCTTTTCAAATTGGCTTCCACTTTCGCCAGGTATTCTTCCGCCTCGCGGACGACATTCACCTGGTGCTGAATAGGATCCATCCCTGGGAAGGTGTGCGCCAGTGCTACCCGTAAAAGGGTGATTTCTGCCCCGTGAATCTTGGCCAACCATTCTACGCGGGGCAGAATTCCTTCGGCCAGCTTGGAACCATCTAAGGGGACTAAAATTTTTTTAAACATCAACGGCCTCCTTTCAGCAGCTTAAATACCCAAAACCAAACCCCCATTGGCAATCCCCAAATCATATCGCGAGAAACCAACCGCAACCCCTAACCTGAAATCGGAAAAATGAATTAGATGACTTTCTCTTCCCGCAACCGATCAATTTTCCTTTGTTCGTAGCCTAAAACGTCCTTGAGAACTTCTGCGGTGTGTTCTCCCAGTAAGGGTGGAGAAATCCGGTATTGAACGGGAGTTTGGGAAAGTTTCATGGGAGATCCGACGACTTTGTACTTGCCCGTCACCGCATGTTCCATTTCCACCACCATCTCCCGTGCCAGAATTTGCGGGTCGGCGAGTACCCGGTCGATGGTGTTGATGGGACCGCAGGGGATCTCAGCCGCAGCAAGGAGCCTGAGCCATTCCTCAGAATTTTTTTCGAGGAAAATTTTCTGAAGAAAAGAAATTAACTCTTTCCGGTTGGCCACGCGTTGCGGATTGGTTGCATAACGGGGATCGTCCATTAAATGTTCAAGGTGGGCCAGTTTACAGAATTTTCGCCACTGGTTATCATTGCCGACACCCAGAGCGATGTAAATCCCGTCTTGGGCCTGAAAGGTTTCATAGGGAACAATATTGGGATGGGCATTACCGGAGCGCCAGGGAACCTTACCGGAAATCAGGTAGTTGCTGGCCTGGTTGGCCAGCCAGGCGACTTGGGAATCCAGGAGAGCAATGTCAAGGCGTTGCCCGGTTCCGGTTTTTTCCCGATAATGTAAAGCGGCAAGAATAGCGGAACAGGCGAATAAACCAGCGGTGATGTCCACGATGGCTACGCCCACTTTCATCGGCGGACCGTCAGCCTCGCCGATGATCGACATCAGGCCGCCCTGCGCCTGAATGATGAAATCGAAACCAGGGAGGTCCCGGTAAGGTCCGTCTTGCCCATATCCGGTGACGGAAGCGTAAATGATTTTGGGGTTAATGGCTTTGACATTTTCGTAACCCAGGTTCATTGCGGCGAGGCTACCCGGCAGGAAGTTTTCCAGCAGGACATCACTCCTTTGGGCTAAACGATGAATAATTGCTTGTCCTTCTTTTTTTTTCAGGTCGACGGTGATGCTTTTCTTATTGCGGTTGGTGCAGAGGTAATAAGCGCTTTGGTCGCCAGCCCAGGGTGGACCCCAATGCCTGGTTTCATCCCCTACCCCCGGCCGTTCTACCCGGATGATCTCGGCTCCCAGGTCGCCGAGCATCATGCTGCAGTAGGGCATGGCCAGGACGCGGGATAAGTCTAAGACTTTAATGTCTTCTAATGCTTGCGGCATAAGACCCCCTCACCCGGAATTCCTCCGGGCTGGGGGCACCTCTGATTTCTTTTAACGATTGGCCTTGCGAATTCCCAATTGATCTAAGGCGATGATGGTCTTCTGGATGTTGGCCGTTCCTTCGACAATGGCAATGGATTTGGCGTCCCGGTAATAACGGGCTACAGGATACTCCGTGGAGTATCCATAAGCACTGAGAATCCTCATGGCAAAATCTGCGGCTTTCCCGGCCAATTCACCGGCAAAATATTTGGCCATGGAAGTTTCCAGTACATTGTTCAAAGACCCCTCATCTTTCTGGACAGCCGCGCGGTATACCAGAAAACGGGCGGCTTCCAGCTCGGTGGCCATGATGGCGATCATATCTTGATTCATTTGAAACTGACCAATCTGTTGCCCGAATTGCACGCGCTCATTACAATACTTGACCGACGCGTCGAGGCAGGCCTGGGCAATCCCCAACCCTCCGGCGGCACAGGAAAGGCGGGTCTGGTTCAGGGATCCAAAGACATGCTTTACACCATCCCCCAGTGAGCCCAGCAGAGCATCCTTGGGGACTTTGACGTCCTCCAGGATAATTTCTCCCGTGGGCGCGGAGTGCAAACCCAGCTTATCCAAAGGGCGAGTCGTGATCCCGGGAAGGTGCATGTCCAACAAAAATGTGGAGAGGCCTTTGCTCTTGGCCGCCGGGTCATGGTAAGCGTAAAGGATACAGAGATCGGCCACCTGGGCGTTGGAAATCCAGGTCTTCGCTCCATTGAGCAAAAAGTAATCTCCCTTCGGGATGGCCGTGGTCTTCAGGGCCATGACATCCGAGCCGGCGTTGGGTTCGGTGATGCCGAAACAGCTGATATGTTCCGTGGAGACCAAGGGAGGAATATATTTTTTCTTTTGCTCTTCCGTGCCATACCGCAAAATGGAAAGGGCCGGGCCAAAGGTTTGCATATTAAAAGTAACCCGCAGAGATGCGCTGGCCCGGGCGACCTCTTCCGTAATGATCGTCCCGGCCAAAAAACCCATTCCATTTCCTCCATATTCTTCGGGAATGAGCGTCCCGTAAAAACCCAAGTCGGCCATTTTCTTGATAAC
>JAOUFX010000189.1 GCA_029857975.1 Deltaproteobacteria bacterium
ATTTAATGTTTCAGGAGACCTTCGGCCCGAATCAGATCTTCCGGAGTATTTACGTTTAAAAAGGAGACCAGCTGGGGGTCGAAGGGGAGGATTTCTTCGGCGGTCACCTCTCTCTTTTTTACTTTGGGGAAGAAGTCAATTATTTTTAAGTTCTTCTCTTGTAGTAAGTCTTCCATGAAAGGCAAGCATTTTAGGGAATAAACTGCATGCAGAGGCTGCCAGCCATCCTCCGTTTTCGGAATGACGATGTCGTAACCGGGCGAGAGGGCGCTTAAATGGCTGATCAAGGCTTTGTTGAGAAACGGCATATCGCATGCCGCCACGAAAGCATGAGAGTGGGAAGCATGAAAGAGGCCGGTATAGATGCCCCCCAACGCTCCTCCCTCCGTAAAAAGATCGGAAATCATCCGCAGGTTCAGGTCCAGATAATCCAGAGGAGAATTGGTCACCAGGAAAACTTCATCGAAAAGATCGACGAAGAGCTTCTTCGTACGGTCGATGATGCGTTGGCCCTTAATTTCAAGAAAGGCTTTATTTTTCCCCATGCGGAGGTTTTTCCCTCCGGCGAGGATGAGTCCGGTAATTTTCACCTGGAAGTCAGAAAATCGTTGCGTTTACGATTTCTTCTTTTTTCCTTTCAGTTGAGCTTTCAAGGTGTCAATTTCGTTCTGCAAGGTTTGGTTCTGGGTGTGGAGTGAAGAAATTTGCAGATTAAGCTCGGCGATCTGGCTGTACAACGACGAGTTTTCAGTGGTCCGTTTATTTATTTCGGATTTCAATTTATCGACTTCTGCGGTGAGGTCATTCACATCTTTCTTTAATTGCTCGTTTTCAGCCTTCAGACCTCCTGTACACCCGACAATCAGAAAGAGGGCAGCAAAAATTAATAAGGTAACGCCCAATGGAACAACGCTTCTTGGACCTAATCTAATCATGCAAAGGATCCTCCGCTAAATCTTAATATTTACAAATATATACTAAACTTTTAGCGGTATGTCAAATAGGATGATCTTCTTGCCCCCTTCACTTTTAAATTTCAAGAGTATTTTCAAGCCCGGAGAGGCAGGAATATGCTTCGTTTGGCCAAGGAGGCAGTTGTTCGATACTATTTAGGCGCTTAACTTCCACCGTTACAGGAAGCTGTGAGATCCCTTTCCGCGCTCTTTTAGCGGAAAAAAAGGGGGAAGATGAGGTAAAATATTTCCCGCCGCTTGGCCGGCACTCAGCATCTCCCTGCCTCTTTCTTGCCGATCTTTATGAAGTTACAGCTCAATCGGCAAAGTGAAGGGGGGCAAGGGATGATCTCAAGAAAAATCGCAAAATCCGTCACTCCTGAGAAAGCATTCCCGCCTTCTCTTTTATTTCATTGCCGATGGCGGATTTTCTGGAGATAAGTGCGATAATCGAAATTGGGGCTATTGGCCGGATTATGACATTTACGGCATTGGTCTTCAGCCACAGGGGAGAAGCTGCGGCGCAGTTCCGGATGTCCTTCGGCCGGGCCATGGCAAGCTTCGCACTGGACATTGGCAAAGAAAGCATTGGGATTTTTGACAACCCCCAAGCCGGTGGTGTGGCAGGGCAGGCAGGTGGGGTCGGAAGATTTATTTTGCCGGGATAAGGTTTGATACGCCCTGGCGTGGGCAGTTCCCGCCCAGCTTTGATGTTGCTGCGGATGGCAGGAGATACAGTGATTTTCTCCCATATATAAAGGAGTAACGGGGATCACCACCTCACGACGGATAGCCGGAGGGCTTCTCCGGGGGCTGGCCTGGGGCCGGGTTGGGATAAGTTTCTGCAGATCGGCTTTATACTGGACGAGCCATTCCTGTACCTGAGGATGATCGGCAAATTTCGCCGAGAGAGTGACCAGTTGAAAGTGAGAATAAATCCTCTTTTGCTCGACGAAAAAATCCACTTGGCCCAGGTGCTCCCCTCGAGAACCGGCCATGATGATTTCTGAACCATTGGCATCAATGGGATTCGGTTGATGATGGGAAACATGGCCGCTTAGAATAAATTGGATGCCCGGAACATTTTTGGCGAGCATTTCCTGCTCGGGCAGTTCCATATGGCCCAGGACAGCGATGACCTTACATTTTTTCTTCTTTAACTCGGCGACGAATTTCTTGGCAACCTCGATGGGATCGGCAAGGTAGTACTTTTTGCTTTCTTCGGGAGAACCTCCTATAGAAACCTCCTTGGAAATTAAACCTAAGAAACCGATTTTGACTCCCTGGAATTCTTTTATTAAGTAAGGTTTGAAAACAGGTTTATGGGATCGGGTAAACATGAGATTGGCGGCCAGAAAAGGGAAATTCGCCCGTTTACTCATCCGTATGATTTCGCCCACTCCGAAGGAAAAATCAAGTTCTCCGGGAGTAAAGGCATCATAGCCCATCAAGTTATAAGTTTTCATGTAAAGTGCAGCCTTGAAGTCTCCTATTTTTTTTTCGTTGGGATACCCAGTGCGGGGGCGATAATAAAGAAGGTCGCCCGTATCCACCAGGATCATATTGGGCTTCCCCCGCCGTAACTGTTCGATGCAAGTCGCCCGCCTGGCCAGACCGCCAAGTAAATTATCCCTTCAGCCGCAGGGCTCCACTTCGCCGTGGACGTTAGAGGAAAAAATGATGGTGATGATCCGGTCCGCACTGGGAGCCGGAGGTTGCCCCCATAGGGAGAGGGGAAAGAGACAGACCAAAAAAATTCCTAATAAGTATTTTTTCATCAAACCATCCTCAAAAAAGGATTTCTAAGACTTCTTCCACCGAGCCAATACCGACGATTTCCAATCCAGCTAATTCGAGGGTTATGCGGGAACGATTACTCTGCGGCAATAGACAACGCTTAAAACCCAGCTTGGATGCTTCTTTCATACGCATTTCTGCCTGGTGGATACCGCGCACCTCGCCAGCCAATCCAACTTCTCCGATGACCATGGTTTTAAATGGGATGGGTTTATCGAGAAAAGAAGATGCCACGGCCGAGACCACGCCCAGGTCGACAGCCGGTTCATCTACGCGAACCCCCCCCGCCACATTAACGAAAATATCCTGCTGGGCCAAGTTCATTCCCACTTTTTTCTCCAGAACGGCTACCAGCAATGAAACCCGGTTGGGATCTACACCAATGGCTGTACGCCGGGGCATGCCATAGGAGGTGGGGCTGACCAGGGCCTGGAGTTCCACGAGGATGGGCCGGGAACCTTCGAGGCTGGAAATGACCACCGATCCGGGAACGTCTATGGGCCGCTCAGCCAGAAAGAGTTCCGAAGGGTTGGCCACTTCTTCCAGCCCGCCGTCTTTCATCTCAAAAACTCCGATTTCATTAGTGGACCCGAAGCGGTTCTTTACCGCCCGCAGGATGCGGTAGGGATGCCCTCTGTCTCCCTCGAAGTAAAGCACCGTGTCCACAATATGCTCCAGTACTCGCGGCCCGGCGATGGCTCCTTCCTTGGTTACATGCCCAATGAGAAAAGTGGATAGATTGGTGGATTTGGACAGGAGCATGAGCTTTCCGGCAGATTCCCGCACCTGGCTGATTGATCCGGGAGCAGATTGGAGTTGAGCCGTGAAAACGGTCTGGATGGAATCAATGACCGCAACTTTTGGTTTTAGCTTTTTGAGGTCCTCGATAATCTTCTCCAGTGAGTTTTCAGCCAGGACATAAAGATTCGAGGAGGAAACTCCGATACGGTCCGCCCGTATCTTGGTTTGACGAAGGGATTCTTCACCGGAGACATAAAGGACGCTGACCCCTTTCCTGGCCAGTTTATCCAATGCCTGCAAAAGAAGGGTGGATTTGCCGATTCCCGGGTCGCCGCCAATGAGGACAACGGAACCAATGACTAAACCCCCTCCCAGAACGCGATCGAATTCGCTGACATCGGTTTTTAACCTTCCTTCTTCGCAAGTCTCGATAACTGTGATGGATTGCGGAGGAAAAGCCTGCCCGGAGATCGAGATGGCCTGGGCTGAACGTTCCGGCAAGGCCGATAATTGTTCTTCGACGAAAGAATTCCAGGAGCCGCAATCCGGGCACTTGCCCAACCATTTCGGGGCTTGATAACCGCAATTCTGGCAACCAAAAACAGTTTTAATTTTAGTCATAGCTGAATGAGAAGCGGAGTTTTTATGATTATAGGTTGGCTCCTTCTTCAAAGTCAACGGCTAAACCAAACTTGCCCCCCGTCACTTTTAAAATTCCGTTTCTTCCTGGAATCGAAAAAAATTATTA
Organism: Deltaproteobacteria bacterium; assembly: GCA_029857975.1. The sequence goes on from JAOUFX010000189.1 coordinate 4,240, forward strand.
AACATCTAAAATCAATCAAGGAGGAAAAAATGGAAAAGAATAAGAAAAAATTGGAAAATACCTTTGAAGAAATAAGTTGCGAGGATGCCTGTCAGGAATGCAACTGCTTTGCCGACTCGGAAGATGCTCTTTTGGATTTGGAGAAGATGACCGCCGAGAAGAAAAAAGAGTACCTGGATGAACTTTTACGCAACCGTTCCTTTGGCCGCTGAGGATAAAGAGAAAGCAGCGATCCTTTCCTCCAATTCCTCAATGACCAGTACCTGATGAGGACGGATGGAATGGTAAATTTCGCATCTTCTCTCGGACTTTCATTTTTTAATAGTTTCCCCAAGAAATATTTGATATATTTTGATGGTCTTTTTTTGAAAGGGATTCCAATTTTTAAATCACCGGGAGAGCCGCATGGGGAAAAAGGCGGAAAAGATTCTTTTCGTAACCTCTTTTTTACCCGTAGCCGCTTTCAAAATCATTGCCCGGATAGGGGAAGCAACCTGGGACCAGGCCAAATTGGCTGTGGTAATAGGCTTCATCCTGGCGGTGGTGCAGTATGTCAGCGCCCGTAAGATTCTCAAGTACAACACCTACCTGGAAAAAGCCTTTTTAGGCTTTCTTTTTATCGGGACCCTCTGGGTTTACGCTTTGCCATCGGACCTGGCCCATGTTTTTGTGGATCATTCCGTAGCGCTTCTTTACTTTACTCTTTTCCTTATGACCTTACTGCCGCAACTTTTCGGTTATGACCCCTTTACTTATGCTGTTGCCAAACAATGGTACCCGGAGTCAGTCTGGGGGACGCCTGATTTCCGCCTCCTTAATTTTCGGATCACCTATGTGTGGAGTTTGGTTTTCTTGGCAGCCTTCCTGTCCAGCCATCTGGGACACGGAAAGCCTTTGTACGCCATTGTCATTCCTTTTGCCCTTTGCATCGGAATTGGGGTGGTCTTTTCTAAAAAATACCCAGATTTTTACTTGCAGCGAAAATATCGGGTAAGCCCGGAGGCTGCAGCGGCCGTTCCTAATTCAGCCGCAAAACTGATTGAGGGAATGCCCAACGCATTCGATCCTGCTGCTGCGGGAGACCTGCAAGCCGGGATCCAGTTCGCTGTTTCCGGAGAAGGGGGAGGGAAGTGGGTAATCTCGATCGCCGGGGGGCGATGTAAGGTTCGACCCGGAGAAGTCGATGCCCCCGATCTGACGATAGAAACTCCAGATGAGGTGTGGGTAAAAATAGCCAAAGGAGAGATCGATCGACCACGAGCCTTGATTGAAGGGCTTTATAAAGTAAAAGGCGACATGAAATTATTGGCACGCATGCCTCAACTCTTTGGAGCCCGCAGGGGAGTACGGGAGATACAGGAAGGGAAGATGTCATGAAGATATTAGCGTTGCAAGGAAGCCCGAGACCCAAGAAATATACCCAAATGGTCCTGGATAAATTTCTGGAAGGAGTGGCCAGCAAAGGAGCCGAGTTTGAGATTATTTTTTTAGCCCAGAAAAAAATTAAACCCTGCACCGGTTGTTACCATTGTTGGTTCAATACCCCGGGCGTATGCATTCATAAAGACGACATGCTGGAGATTCTGGAAAAGATGAAATCTTCCGATGTGTGGGTATGGGCTACGCCGCTTTATCACTTTGGAATGACCGCCTATACGAAGCTTTGCCTGGAGAGAACAATGCCTTTAGCGGAGCCTTTTTTTATCGAGACAGAGGGAGTAACAACCCATCCGGCTCGGTTCCCCGAGCAGCGGGCCAAACAGATGGTTCTCATCTCCGTATGCGGGTTTCCAGAAGTAGAGAATTTTACGGCCTTAGTAGAAAACTTTCGCCTTCTTTGCCGGGCGGGTAGAAGGGATCTGGCCGGTGTTCTCCTGCGCCCGGGAGCGGAATCCATGGCCTTCATAGAAAAATTGGGGAAAAAAGGGGAGGAGGTTTTACAGGGGTTTTTTCGCGCCGGGCAGGAAATTGTGGAAAAAGGGAAAATTTCTCAAGAGGCCGAGGAGCTGGTTTGTAAAGAATGGACGAAAAATCGCGTCGGGTTCCGGGAAATGGCTAATTTATTCATGACCATTCACCTGGAGCATGCGGAGCGTACTCGACA
>JAOUFX010000190.1 GCA_029857975.1 Deltaproteobacteria bacterium
ATAAATCAACTCCCAACCGCATGCCTTCTTGGCATCTACCTCACAGCGTCCCTGATCCGCCCCCTGGCAAGGTCCATTCAAAAGGCCCTTGGGACAAAAGTACAAAGGACAAAGCCCCCCGCTCAAATCCAACAAGCATTCCCCGCAAAGCCGGCATGGCTCTTTCTCCCCCAAAAGCCCCTCAAACCCCTCCACCGCCAACGTGCGCAAGGCCGGCACGACTCTCCCCACGGTTGCCGCCAACGCCTGCACCCCCACTTCACAGGTCATGGCCAGCACAAGGCTGGAGCGGGAAACCTGCCGAAACTTGCGCAATAGGCTGATCTCATCCAACCCCTTATTACAAAGGGCATCGACCAAAAAATTACCGGTAAACTCCACGCCTCTCAACTCCAGCTCTTTTTTGATTCCCCGGAGTTGAACTTCACCGCCGGGATTGCAATAATTTTTCCAGCCACTGCATCCGATCAGGAAGACGCTCTTCCCCTTTTCCAACTCCCGAATGATTTCCTCGCTCTTCCTTGGTTCTACTGAAATCATCTTTCTTCTCCTAACCCAGTGAATGTTTTTTAATCCCTCTTCAAGAGGGCATTTACCCGGCGAACCAATTCATTGGGGTCAACTGGCTTGGTTATAAAATCCTCCGCCTCGATCTCCATCCCGCTCGCCTTGGTATATTTGGTACGGCCGAAAAATTCCCCTACCCCGGTGAGGATGAGGATAGGTATAGAGGCGGTTTGCGCATCCCCTTTTAGCTCCTGGCAGGCTGCAAAGCCGTCTTTTTCGGGCATCATAATGTCCAAAACAATGGCATCGGGTTTATCGGATCGGGCTTTCTCAACGCCTTCCTTCCCATTATAAGCTGTCACCACCTCAAACTGCCTCTCCAAAGCCATCCGAATCATTTCTACGAGATCTGGTTCATCATCGATGACTAATACCTTCCTCCGCCCCTCCATTTTTGCCCCCCTCCCCTGATCTACGACTTATCGCTTTAGGGATTACTCCCCTTTTTCTCCTTTGGGGAGTATAAATAGGAAATTGGCCCACTTTCCCTCTTCCGATTCTACCCAGATCCTTCCCCCGTGTCTTTCTACGATCTCCTTGGCATTGAACAAGCCCAGGCCTGTTCCCCCCCTTCGCCGTTCTAATTCCCCTTCCAGGCGAGTAAATTTTTCAAAAACTTTGGTTAATTTGTCGGCAGGAATCCCCCGGCCTTCGTTTTTTACGTAAAACACCAGTTCTTTAGGTTCTTCCCTGAAACCGCACCAGATCTTTCCCCCTTCCTGGCCATACTTGATCGCATTGCCGATCAAGTTGCTGAAAACAATGCGCAGGAGGACCGGATCCGCCTCTTCCTCGACTTGGCGGAAAGCTTCCTCGTTCTCGATCACCACTTCCATCCTCCGGGCATCGAACTGCTGCTTTTCATCCTCCAGGATGAGAGCGAGGGTTTCGGCAAAGATGGGGATACAAACTTTGTTGACCTCCATTCTACCGGATTCAATTTTCCCCAGCTGCAGGTATTTTTGGATCATATTGATCAAAGCATTCACGTTGCGCAGCATGGTAGCAACGGCTTGCTTCTGGTTTGGGTTTACTAACGGGCCCAGCGCCTCGTCCTGAAGCAAGATCAAAAACCCTTTGAGCACCCCCATGGGCTGATTAAGCTCATGAGTAATGAACCCCACCATTTCCAGGTAATGTCGGTTCAGCTCTTGGAGCTTGTTATTTAACACATAAAGTTCTTCCATCGTGTCCTTCAAGGTGCGGATCATGCGGTTAAAAGAAAAAGCCAGATGACCGACCTCGTCCTTGGACTGGATGGAAACTTCGTGGGCAAAATCTCCACCGGCGATCTTTTCCGTAGCCTTGACCAGCTCCCCGATCGGCCGGGTAATGGAGCGGGTAATGAAATAAGCCAGAAACAGGACCAGCACCAGCCCGAGAAAAGCCACACCGAAAAAACTGAAAATCACATTGTTCCGCAGGTCCGTATAAGGCTCTTCCAGGGTTCCCACATAAAGGATACCGATGATTTCTCCGTTGATGTTGCGTATGGGCTCGTAAGCAGCGATATACCATTCACTCACCACAAACGCCCGGTCAATCCAGGCCCGTCCATTCTCCAAAACTTGATCATAGACATCTTTGGAGACTCTCGTACCAATCGCCCTGAGGCCGTTTTTATCCTTTACATTGGTGGAGACGCGCAGATCCCATTGAAAGATGGTTCCCGTCCCTGTATCTTTTCCCTTATAGCGTTCTCCTTTAAAAATGATGTCTTTGATCTTGTCCACGATCTCGTAGTTGCGGTTTAAAAGGTTCCCGCCATACAAAACGCCCAGAATATTATTATTAACGTCCAGGATGGGGATAGCCGCTTTTAAAATCATCCCCGAAGTTTCCCGGGTTTCGGGCCGTTCTTTGGCTTTCGGAGTCGGGACAAATTCCATATAGACCTGGCGTACTAACTCCGCCCCTTCTTTGGCCAGTTCCTCCTGGGTAATGATCTCTGTGGAAGAGACGATTTCTTTCCTCAGAGCGCGCCTGACCATTTCATCATTGCCCTGGAAATCCCCTGCCTGGTAAGGGGTGCGGGTCCGGGCAAGCACCACTCCTTTTCTGTCAGTTACGGTCAAAACGTCCAAACCGTAATCGACACGCACCCTTTCCAATTCCTGCCGGAGGATCTCCAATTGCGCGCCGGTCACAGCACGCATGATTAAATCTCTTTTGGCAGTAAGATGGAGAACATCCTGAATCCTTCTGAGCTTCTCCTGGTAAACCATCCAGGCCGAATCCAGATCATGGCGGACCTTTTTCTGCGCCTCGGCCATGATGGTGTTCCCCACCATGCGGGTTCCGATGATCGTCGAAGCAAGTCCCCCTGCTAACACGACCAGCAAGAAGCTGAAAATCAGCTTCGAACCCAAAGATCGGAAGGGTAACCCTCCTGGAATTTTGAGCCTTGCCCACATCGGATTCTCCTTGCTTCACCCAGTTCCTTGTGGGGTAGGCCGGGGCGATCCACGTTGTCACTGCGGAGGGGAAAAGATCACAATTTGGCCGCTTCTAAAACGGCCGGTACTTTGCTCTCCCATCCGATGGGCATGATGTGCACTCCCTGGCACAGGCCCTTCAGATCCTTGATCAAATCGGCCGCGATCTCAATACTGGTCTTCACCCGGTCTTCGGCCTTGGTCATTTTTTGGATAAGGGGCTCGGGAACGAAAACTCCGGCCACGTTTTTGTTCATGAAACGGGCCATACCAGCAGATTTCAGCAAAATGATTCCGGCTAAAACCGGAACCCGGAAAGGCGCCACCCGTTTCATAAATTTTTCGAAGGCTCCCACGTCATAGACCGCTTGGGTCTGGAAAAAGGAAGCTCCGGCTTTAATCTTTTTTTCCATCTTAAAGATTTGGGCCTCCACCGGATTTCCCCCGGGGTTGACCACGGCTCCGGCAAAAAACTTCGGGGCGCCGCTCAAAGGATTACCCACCATGTCCGAGCCTGTTTCCAGCGTTTTGATTACGCTCAGGAGGCTCACCGAGTCCAGGTCAAAGACCGGCTTGGACTGAGGATGATCCCCCAGAGAGGCATAATCCCCGGTTAACGCCAGTACATTTTTGATGCCCAGGACGGACGCACTGAGCAAATCCGCCTGAAGGGCCAATCGATTCCGATCCCGGCAGGTCATCTGCAAGATGGGCTCCAGCCCTCTCTCTTGCAAAAGATGACAGACCGCCAGAGAACCCAAGCGCATAACGGAACTCTGTAAATCGGTTACATTGATTGCCTCCACCCGCCCCCGCAGCAAATCGGCATCGGCCAGCATTTCTTGGATGTGGATTCCTTTGGGAGGGCCAATTTCAGAAGTTACCACGAATTTCTTAGAGGCTAAGCTCTCTTGTAAACCCATGCTCTCCCTCCTCCTTTATTTTCCCTGCTCCAGGGCCCATCGCTCAGAGAGCCGCAGGCCCTTCGGGGGCATCATTTTGCTGTGGTCTTTGGGCTCATAAATCTGGCGGAGTTTTTCTAATTGTCCCAGCTTTTCCAGTTTTTCATAGATCAGCCGCCAGCCGCATTCCATTTCCTGGTCCACCTCGCATTTTCCTTCTTTGGTGGTCCCTCCGCAAGCCCCGTTCAGCAAAGATTTTGAACAAGTCGTCAAGGGGCAGATGCCACCCGTCAAGTCCAGGACGCAGTCGCCACATTCCCGGCAACGTTCAGAACCTCGCCACTCTCCGCGCATCCCCCCCAGCGGAAGGGTATTACAAGCAGGGTGGGTTACTTTATTACTCACGGCCGCCACCGCCTGAACCCCTACGCCACAGGTCATGGCCAAAATGGAATCCGCTGCCTTAACCTCTTTGACCTTGCCCCGAAGACGGGATTGCACCAGAGCCTTTTCGCAAAGGAAATCCACTACGCTGAAACCCGTGACTTTTTTCCCGGCCTTTTCCAAGGCTTCCTTCATCTCCAGTACCTGCGGCTTCCCTCCGGTACCACTGGCCTCGGCGCAACCATTACATCCCAGAATAAAAATGTTTTTTTCCCCTTCTAAAAAACTTAAAATTTCTTCCAATGGCTTTTGTTGCGAAAGTAACATGGGCTCTCCTCCTTTCCGGCCCTAATAAATGCGGAATCGCCCCAATTCGTTTCCTTTGGGGGTGATCAGATGAACGGCGCAGGCGATGCAGGGATCGAAGGCGCGAACGATGCGGACAATCTCGAAGGGATTCGCTTCATCCTTCACTCGGGTCCCGGTCAACGCCTGTTCAATGGCCCCGGGGGTTCCGGAATCATCCCGGGGGGAAGCATTCCAAGTGGTTGGCACCACGCACTGGTAGTTGGCTATCTTTTTCTCCTTGATTTCCACCCAATGGCCCAGTGCTCCTCGAGCGGCGTCAATGATCCCAACCCCATGGGCTTCCTCGGGAAGTTCATAAGGGACGAAGGTCGGCTCTCCGGGCTTTAACTGCAGCAACCATTCCCCCATGGCATCGGCAATATATTTGGCAGCCAAGGCCCGGGCGGCATGTCGTCCCAGGACTGAAAAGAGAGCGGCAGGTGTTGCCTTAAAATGGGCCAATGTAGAATCGACCAAAGATTTTACCTTGGGATTTCCGCTCGCATAAGTGGTCACCATTTGGGCCAAGGGACCCACTTCGTATACCCGTCCACCGTAGCGGGGGGCTTTCAGCCATGAATAAGCCCCATCTTTTTCATCCGCCGGGACTGTTTTTCCTGTGGAAGGGTGCAGCTTCGAAGTATTGCTTTCGTACCAGGAATGGCGTACTTCTTCCGTAATTTTGCTCAGATCCAGGGGTTGAAGTTTCAAGTCAGCGGAGATCGTTCCTTGCTGGAAAAGGCGCTGGCGCCGCGTATAATCGGGATTTTTTCCCTCGAGGTCGTAAACCCCATAAGACAGAAGGTTCTGGCAACCGGCCCCGATCTGGAAGTAGTCGGAATAAACCCCGGCCACCGCCAGCACATCCGGAAGGTAGACATTATCCACGAAGGATCGCAGTTCATTCAAACGCCAGAGAATGGAAGCGATCTTATCCACGGTGGGAACTTCAGCCATTCCTCCGGGAACAAAGGACGCCGTATGGGGGATCCTCCCGGTGAGCATGGCTACGGCTTCATGTCCTTTGCGGCGGATTTCCAGAGCTTTTACGTAATGACTAACGGCAGCTCTATCCACATCGTCCGGCAGTCGGTAATCCCCTTCGTACCGCGGGACAAAAGGTCCCAACTCCCCCCGGCCGATAAAAGCCTTAATGGAATTTAAATCCGCATCGCTCCCCTCATATTTGGCCACTTTGGTTACATCCACGTAATCTAAGGCCGCTAAGTGGTAAAAATGGAGGATATGATCCTGAACCACGTGCAGTCCCGCCGCCAGGTTTCTCATGATGCGACCGTTGTCCGGAATCTTGTCCGCCAGCCCGAAGGCACTGTCCAAATTAAGGGTGGAGGCCATGGCATGGCAAAGGTTACACACGCCGCAAATACGCTGCGTGATGATTTGCGCATCCCGGGGGTCTCGGCCGCGAAGGATGATCTCAAAACCCCGGAAAAGCATGCCGGAGCTGCGGGCTTCCTTTATGATTCCGTTCTCCACCAGACATTCGATCTTCAGATGCCCTTCAATCCGGGTAATGGGGTCGATAACAATTTTTCCCATATCGTTTCTCCTTATGATTTATTGGGGGCAGTTACGATCTCGATGGTCTTCACATAGAGAGGAGAGACGAGATCCGGAAATTCGGGTTGCGTACATCCATGGCATCCTCCGCCAGATCCCACGCACCAGTTC
>JAOUFX010000191.1 GCA_029857975.1 Deltaproteobacteria bacterium
GATCATTCTTCAAGGCAATCTGGATCATCTCCACGCGCTCTTCCATCGAAAAGAGCGCGGCCTTATTCGGGTTGTAGGCCACAGCGACGATAATCTTGTCAAAAAAAATCAAAGCACGTTCAACCAGGTTTACGTGGCCGTTGGTAATCGGATCGAACGAGCCGGGATAAACAGCGATTTTTTCCTTCATAGGGCAGACCTCTTTGATTCGTTAAATTGAATGGGACACAGATTTTCGCAGATAAACGCCGATAAAAATATTGACATAAACGCAAGTCGTAAGGCGTTAGGGGCGAGGGCGATTTGAAAAGTTTTTCATTCCTCTTGTGTATTACCCTTTAGGCCTTACGAAATTTATCTTGCAAATCTGCGTTTATCTGTGTCCAGATAAAAGATTGTTATTCGCTTAAATTAGAATTTCTTGGTTCTTTTTCTAGGCGAAAAAAGGAAACCAGAGTACCCCCATACTTTCGCGCATCCACGCGCTGTAAATGAGGGATTGAAAAAATATCATTCGTCGGTGCGTGTTCGGCAATGATCAAAGTATCCGGAGAAACGATTGAACTCGTGGCCAGGACTTTAAGCGTTTTGCAGGCCAACCCTTTTCCATAGGGAGGATCCAGAAAGATGAGCTGGAACGATTCTCCTTTAACTTCTAAGAGTTTGATTCCGGCCATAACCTTGCGCGCCAGCACCTGCGCCTGATCCTTTATCTTGCATTCTTCGATATTTTTGCGCAACGCCGTCAAAGAACGGGCGTTTTCTTCCACAAATACGGCCCGCCTGGCACCCCGGCTCAGAGCTTCGATGCCCAGGGCACCGGTTCCGGCGAAAAGATCTAAAACTTGCTGTCCGGCGATATGATCTTGTAATATGTCGAAGATGGCCTCTTTAACCCGATCGGAAGTTGGGCGGAGGTTCAGACCTTTCACAGAAAAGAGCCTCTTGCCTTTCCATTTGCCGCTGATGACTCGCAATACGTTTCATTCCTCTAAAGGAGCAGCTACAAACCAAATAGATTTTAACATGGAAGAGGAAGTTGTCAAGCACCGCATAATCACTTCCACCCTTAGCTATCTTTCTATTCCGATGCGACTCTCAATTCCCTTCTTATAGTAGTGCTTGATCTCTCTCATCTCCGTAACCAGGTCAGCCCGCCGGAGAACTTCGGGCTTGGCCCATCTTCCGGTTAGGACCAATTCAACATTCTCCGGCTTCTTTTTTATCAGGGCCAGAAGTTCTTTCAAGGGAACCATTCCGTATTCGACAGCCACGTTAATTTCATCCAGGATGACTAAATGGTATTTCTGGCTGTGAACGGAGTGCTGGGCCAATTTCCAGGCTTTTTGGGCCAGATGCACATCAATGGGGTCAGGCTTTTTTTTGTTGACGAAATTTTCCCGCCCCATGGGTACGATCGTCAGATAAGGGGCAAGCTTTTTGGCTGATTGCAGCTCGCCGTAAGCAATTCCGCCTTTGAGGAATTGGATGATGAGGACCTTGAAGCGTTGCCCCACCGCCCGCAGGGCCAATCCCAAGGCGGCTGTAGTCTTCCCTTTTCCGTTTCCGGTATAAACCTGAACGAACCCTTTGGGAAACCTTTTCTTTTTCATCGGAAAATCCTTTGGGGACGCAGAATATTCAGAATTATAATAAACAAATTAAATAGCTTTACATTTCTGAATTGTCATTGCGAGCGCAAGCGAAGCAATCTAAGAAAAAATGAGATTGCCGCGTCGCTTCGCTCCTCGCAATGACTGTTTCACTTTAGCGTTCAATAAAAATATTTATAATCATTATCTGCGGATATCTGCGAAGATCTGCGTCCCAGTTAATGTATTTTCATTTCCAGTATTACAAACCCCACTACGCCGATAAGAACCCAGTAATCTTTTCCCCTCATTTTTAACTCGTGCAAGTGGGTGCGTTTTGCTCCGCTGATATAACCTCGAGCGAACATGGCCACAGCCAAGTCATCTGCCCGTTTGAAGATGCTGTGGAAAAGGGGGGTCAGGATGGGGATCAAATTTTTCGCCCGCCGCAAAAAATTTCCGGATTCGAAATCAACTCCGCGGGAGCTCTGGGCTTTAATGATCCGGTTGGCCTCGCCGAGAAGGATGGGGATGAACTTGATGGCCAGCATGGTCATCAAAGAAAAATCTTCTACCGGAATGCGGAAGCGCTTCAAAGGGTAAATCAGTTTTTCCAGGCCATGGGCCAGCTGTAAGGGAGAAGTGGTCAGGGTCATTAACGAAGAAAGAAGGATAGCCAATAAAAGTTGGCTGGCGACCATGGCCCCTTTGGCCGCCCCTGTCCAGGTGATGTCGATAAAACCGATCGGAAAAAAGGGCAGAGAAGGGCCGGGAGTGAAAAAAAGATGAATAGCGGCCGTAAATAAAAAAAGCCAAATAAAGGATCTTACTCCCCGGAAAACGTAACCCCAAGAAAGTTGGGAAATGAGCAGAGTAAGGAAAAAAAAAGCCGAGAGCAAAGCCAGGGCTATGAAGGTTTTAATTAGAAAAGTTACGATCATCAGCAAGAGTAAAGAAACGAATTTGGTCCGCGGGTCCAGACGGTGGAGAAATGAATCCCCCGGCATGTACTGCCCGAGGGTAATGTCCTGCAGGAACTTCATGAAAGGTATTTTTCGATCAGGATTTCCGCAATCTGAACGGCGTTCAGGGCCGCCCCCTTGCGGACATTATCGGAAACAATCCACATATTAATCCCGTTGGGAATGGATTCGTCTTCCCGGATCCGGCCCACGAAGGTTTCATCGCGTCCGGCAGCATGAATGGCCAGCGGGTATTCACTCAGGGCTGGGTTGTCGACGACGAATACACCTGGAGCCCGGGCAAGAATTTCCTTTACTTCTTTGGCGGTAAGTTTCTTCTCCGTTTCGATGTTAACCGATTCCGAATGGCTGTAGAGCACCGGAACGCGCACGGTAGTGGCCGTAACGCGGATGGTCGGGTCTTCCATAATCTTTTGGGTCTCATTGACCATCTTCATTTCTTCTTTGGTATAGCCATTCTCCAAGAACGAGTCGATGTGCGGCAGGCAATTAAAAGCGATCTGGTGCGGGTAAATTTTTTTCTGGATTCCCTGCGAATTGAGAATGGCCCGGGTCTGGGTCAGGAGTTCGTCGATGGCTTTGAGGCCGGTACCGGAAACTGCTTGATAGGTGGAAACGACAATCCGTTTGATGCGAGCCGCATCATGGATGGGCTTCAAAGCCACGACCATCTGGATCGTGGAGCAGTTGGGGTTGGCGATGATACCGCGCTTTTTATACTTGGCGATGGCCTGGGCATTGACTTCCGGCACGATCAGGGGAATTTCGGGGTCCATGCGGAAGGCGCTGCTGTTGTCCACGACTACGGCGCCGGAGGCGGCCGCCGCCGGGGCGAACTCCAGGCTGCGCGATGCACCGGCCGAAAAAAGGGCGACCTGAACACCCTTAAAGGAATCTTTGGTAAGGCGTTCGACCTTCACCGGTTTGCCATTAATATTTAATTCTTTTCCTTCTGACCGCTCGGAAGCTAAAAGTTTTATCGAGCCCACAGGAAACTGGCGCTGCTCCAGAGTTTTGATCATCTCCAGGCCCACGGCCCCCGTGGCGCCGACTACTGCTACAGCATAGGATTTTCCTTTCATCCTGATCTCCCGCTCGAAGTTTTGTTGTTTAGAAAATTATAACAATCATTTTATATTTAACGGGACGCAGATTGGCGCAGATAAACGCAGGAAAATAGTTTTTACTTTAAAAAACCCTGAAAATCCGCCTTCATCCGCGTCCGAGTATTTTGGTATTATTTATTGCCGTTATCTTAATTGATTACGGAAGAGAATGTCAAGAATATTGATTGCCCAAAAAGGTAAGTGGTAAGAGGTGGAAGGTTTAACGAACTTGAATCTCGAAATCCGCAACCTGCAACTCGAACCGTGTTTTAATGGCATTCCAGGAAGGAGATGGATTCGTAAATCTCCAGCAGATCAGCGTCATTAGCTTGGCCGGTAAAATGCAGAATGAGGGTGCGGTTAAGGTCCGGGCAGAAAAAAGAGAGGCGCAGAGTTTTAACCGTTTTTTTCTTGAACAAGCCTTGTTTTACTTCCCCGATACAATAGGATGCAGCATGGCCGCAGACCATTGTGGTCCCCTGGGAGGAAACCTGTACACCTTTGTCCTGAAGGCCATCACGCTTTCCCCGTTTGATCTGGATCATCAAGTCAAAAGCAACCCTTTTTAGGGGATGGAAAACGATCTGGTCGGTCTGGCCGGCTTCCACCCAGGTGACATATCCCTTTTGAATACTGGTATGAATGTCCGGCTGCAGGTAGCTGCGGGTTATTTTCCAGCCCTCGGGAAGAGAAAGAATTAAGAAATAGGGCGTTCCCGCTAAGATATTTTTTGCAGCGATGATATGTTTGGTCAGTTGAAGGTCCATATTCGACGGCGGGGTTCAGTGGATTTCCAGGTATTGTTGTAGGAGGGCATCTAATTCGTTTTTATCTTTACCCGTGTATTTCTTTTTTTTATCGACGATGAAAGACGGGTAGCGGTGAACGCCGTAGCGGATGGATTTATAAACTCCCTGGAAAGACTGGACATCGATGACTTTAATCAAAATTTTTTCACGGTATTTCTGGGACAACTCTTTGATCCATCCCGAAAGAAACAGATAGTCCTCCTTCAAATCTTCTGGATACTCATTCAGATCCCGGTTATCACGCTTTTCTTTTAGACCCACCTGGTCGGCCATAAATTCACAGGAAGGTCAGCCATCATAAAGGCCCGGGACTAAAGAAAGGATTTCGAGAGTGACCGGTTTCATAACAATACCATTATAGGACGCAGATGAACGCAGATTTTGAAAATAGAAAAAAAAGGACGACGGATGGCCGGTACAGCACAACGGGCAACTGGCCATGGGCTACGGACAATCGACTCTATCTTTTTCTGCGTCTATTTGCGTGAATCTGTGTCCTTAATTAAAAAGACGGGAGAACCCTGGGTTGGTTCCCCCGTCGTCAGATATGATCCTACTTGGCGCTTCCTCCCGGTGCTGGAGCCGGAGCTCCCTCCCTCTTTTCACTGGTGAATTTGCTGATGGCCGCAAAGGCATCTTTGATCAAAACACCCGCGCAGAAGACCAGGAAGAGGGCGATCAAGCCGGTGAGCCAGTCGCCGATGGCCCGGTCTGTGGTAATGTTCGGCGTGATAAAGAAATGTTTGATCTGCCCGTAGGATATCCAGATGGCGGCAGCGATGGTGGTGACAAAGAGGAAAATGGAGGGGGCGAGAGTGAATTTGTAATTTTTCCTCTCGTAGGCCAGCCAGCAGGAGGCGATGAGCAAAGCCATGGAGGCTAACATCTGGTTAAACGCACCTCCGAGGAACCAGAGGGTAGAAAGGACCCCGGTGAAGCAGAAAATGCCAAAGAGAATTAGGGTGAAGATGGTGGAAAAATGAACGTTTTTGAAGATGGGCCAGACCTCCCCAAGCACGTCGGCGCCGTAGAGCCGCATAAACCGTACCCCTAAGTGGATGAGCGTCAGGCCGATGATGGCAAACATAATGTTAGAAAAATCAAGGGCGCTACTTTCCGGAATTCCGACATTACCCAGAAAATTCGCTGCTCCCACAGAGAAGACCGCACCCGCGCCTTTCTTGAAAGCTGCGGCATATCCTTCGAAGCCTCCGAAGGCCGACACGGCGATGATCAAGGCCAGCATGCCCATGACCATCTCCAGGAGCATGGCGCCTCCGGAAACCGGCAACGTGTCGGTTTCTTTCTCAATCATTCGCGCTGTGCCGGAGCTGCCTACCAAGGAGTGCCAGCCGGAGACCGCTCCGCACATGAGGGTGACGAAAAGCATCGGCCATAGCGGGTTATTTCCCCACCACCATCCCTTGAAGGCAGGGAAGTTGCCGAAAGAGGGGTTGCCGAAAAGAATTCCCAGACCAATTCCGATCATTCCGATGAATACTACCCAGAAACCGAGGTAGTTGATGGGTTGAGCCCAGCGCCAGATGGGGAGGACCGCCCCTAAATAGCAGAATAACAGGACGGCGAGTACCCAGATAAACGTGGGTTGATTGACGACCCCGAATATAATTGGGGGTTTGTCGCCGCCGCTGATGGCCTTGAAGAGATCCTGCACCGGGCCAAGGCTGGTAAGGTAGAAAATTCCGAAGAAGGTGATGAGCACGGTTACGACCGTGGTGGTGACGATACTCTGTTTCCATTTGTAAATCATCTGGCCGGTCAGAACGCCCATGAGAACCCAGATGATAATCCCTAAGGGGGCCGTTGATTTGGTGA
>JAOUFX010000192.1 GCA_029857975.1 Deltaproteobacteria bacterium
TGGATGGAGACCAAATTGTCAAAATGAAAGATCGGACCCCTGATCCCCGATTTCTAATGAAGCACCCCTGCTTTGGGGCAATTGAGGGAATTCAGTGACTGAGCATTTTGGGGCAATGATCGACGCCGAAGTTCGAATTGCTGCGTTCGACTGGTTACGGCATCGGGTGGAAGAACAAGGTGATGTTCTCCCTCGAACGTTATTGTCACAAGGGTTCCAGTTCCAGGGTATACGAGTCCCGCTCCTTGGCCCACAAGGTATCTTTAAGCCCCAAATCTTGCCCAACATCCCCCTTTCTATTACAACGACACCCACTGGCCCTTATGACGATGGCTTCGGAAAGGATGGGCTACTTGCTTACCGGTATCGGGGGACCAACCCCAATCATCGGGATAACATTGGTTTACGCGAGGCAATGCGTTCCCAGAACCCTCTTGCCTACTTTCATGGAATCACGCCCGGGCGGTATCTCGTAGCCTGGCCGGTCTTTGTGGTTGGAGATGACCCTGAGGCCTTGACGTTTAAGGTTGCGGTGGATGATGTCAGCCTTGCGGAACGAGCCGCGATAGCAGCTTTTGAGCGTCCCGGGTCCATTTCTGAGGACTCACTTGCACGGCGGGCGTACATCACCAGTGCTGTCCGCCAGAGACTCCACCAACGTGGATTTCGCGAACGTGTGCTTATGGCATACAGAGAGGAATGTGCCCTCTGCCATCTGCGCCATAGAGAGCTCCTCGAAGCTGCACACATTGTGCCAGACGGCGAACCCGGCGGTGAACCGATTGTGCAGAACGGCATTGCGCTTTGCACACTTCACCATGCAGCATTCGATCGTTTCATTATGGGCATTAGGCCGGACTATGTTGTTCAGATAAAGTCTACAATCATGGAAGAACAAAATGGCCCGGTGTTGACCCATGGCCTAAAAGGGGTACACGGAATGCGTATTACTTTGCCCCGGTATGCCGCTTTTAAGCCATACCCGAAACTGCTTGAGTGGCGGTGGAAACGGTTCAAAGCAGCGGGCTAAACCAGGAATAATGTTCCCCTCGTGCTTTCATCATAAAAAAATGGGAGATTTGGTTGCGAGCCTTTATCGGTGTTACTGACAACGACTGGTTTAAATTTCTTTCCAAAATCCCTGGAATAGATGAGGTCAATTTCTGGCAACCGAGCGGCCGCCATGAATTCAAGGCTCTTAAACCCGGTGAGCCCTTCCTCTTTAAACTCCATCATCCATTGAATTTTATTGTAGGGGGTGGTCTCTTTGCTCATTTTTCCTTATTGCCAACCAGCATCGCCTGGGAGACTTTTGGCGAAAAGAACGGGGCCCAATCGTTCATCGAAATGAGGCGAAGGATTGAAAGATACAGGCACATCCCGTCATCCGGAGAAGATTATCAGATCGGCTGCATTCTTTTGGCGCAACCTTTTTTTTCACAGAGGAGGCGTGGATCTCGGTTCCTCAAGATTGGAGCCGGAATATTGTCCAGGGGAAGTCCTATGATCTTTCGTCGGGAATAGGGGAAAGGTTATGGGAGCAGATTCAATTTAGGCTTGCGGGGAAAGAGCTAATTGTAAAAGAAGAGGAAGGTCTGGAAAGAAAAGAGCAGTATGGTTCTGCCACTATGATTCTCCCGCGCCTTGGCCAAGGTAGCTTCCGAGTTATGGTGACAGATGCCTATCGCCGTAAATGCGCCATTACCGGGGAGCGAACCTTACCAGCCCTTGAGGCTGGCCACATAAAACCTTTTAGGGAAAGCGGTCCCCATAAAGTTTCGAATGGTATTCTTCTTCGTTCCGACATTCACCGGTTATTTGATACGGGTTACGTCACGATAACTCCGGATTACCGCTTCGAAGTGAGCCGACGGGTTCGAGAAGAATACGAGAATGGCAGAGATTACTATGCCTTAAATGGGCGGCAGCTCATAATACCCCCAATGAAAGAATTTCAGCCTGCCGGGGAATTTATATCGTGGCATAACGAAAATGTATTCCGCGGCTAAAAATAAAAGCGCGGGAAGAAAATTAAATGCTTTTTGTATATTCTCGAATTGCAGACGCTAAGCGTAACGAACTAAGCTAATTATTATAATCCAGTCCTCGTTGAAAAGCTTTAGAGATTCTATCGGGACGAGCCAGCGTGCCATAGGAAGCCCCGAGTTCTTAAAACGCCATCATCCATCGGGGAAGAGGAAAGAAATCATTCCTCTACCTGAATAAATTCGAAAGGTTGGAAAATATAAGGTGTCCGGTACCGCCCCCTAAGAAATACCTTTCTTAGTGAATGAGCGAAGAACTTTGGCTGGATCATCTGGCCTTCAAAATAGAACTGCAGGCATGATTCATAGAGACCGGGACGTTGGTTCAAAGGCAACTTTTCCCGTGGTTTCCTAGAAGAAGAGTGGGAATTGGAGCGGCCGAAAAAGAGGTGTATGGTAATTCGGAAAACAATCAAAATTTAATCGTCGGCATTAATAAGTTGTCTTTGAACCAACGCCCCACTTTTTCATATATGCGGGGCTAAATATGAACAAAAGTTCCAGATTACTCCCTTAATTTTTAAGGCTAATCATGCTGGTTTTATACCGCGCCGGAGGATCGGGTAGTTTTTCCATGCAGGAGGATTCCCTAACACCAGAGCAATTCCATACCCTGAAACATAATGTAAGTCAGATGCTCCGCGAACGTAATCGTAAACAGGCGCTCGGGCTCTTGGAAGTCATACCGTTTGAAATCAAGGATGCACAAAATGATTGGGGGGACGAATTCTCAGTTCTTTATGCGGAAACCCCACTCTTTCAGTATGAACAATTACGCAAAATGCAAGATGATGCCGCATCTCAGGAAGCGTTTGCTCAGCTGGCACACACTATAAGCGAGATCGGCCCATACATCAGATTTATTGCTGTCGATCTTTTGATGGAGAATCCTGAAAATCTACCTGAAGGCTCTGAGATGAAGGATTCCAACACAAGCAGATTAACCGGTCTTGAAATTCATAAATTAGTCAATAAATATATCGGGGTTGAAGGCGGCTACCTCGGAGATTTTTCATACAATGCCCACTATGAATTCTATATGCAACTGGATCTCCAAATCAATCCTAATGACTATCCAGGCACAACCCGCCAAAGGTTCATAAAAATTCTTTCTGAAAGTTCTACACCAGTCCAAGCGAAAATTCTAGAGGGTATCCTTTACCGTTATCCTGTTGGTTCATCTGCCCTTCGGACTCCAGAGATGTATAACGAAATTCTAAGCTGGATAAGTCGGCTTAAAGGAACTCCTGTGCCTCTTCCTCCGCTGAAAGTTACCAGCCCTGTTGTAGAGAGAGCCCTTTCCGATGCTGAAAAGCTGCTCAAGTCATCCGGAGCGATAAGCGCACTGGACCGCATCCATACAGCTTTCCATGGATTTTTAGAAGCCCTATGCAACGACCGGGGAATTCCTTTTCGGGCCGATTGCAGTCTGACTGAATTATTCAAATTGTTGCGCCAGAAGCATCCTGCATTCATAATTTCAGGCCCCCGCGCAGACGAAATCAATCGAATCATAAGAACCATGGCCAACATTCTCGACTCCTTGAACACCCTGCGGAACCAGGCAAGCGTTGCCCATCCGAATGAAGAGCTTCTGCTTGAACCAGAAGCAATGCTTGTTATTAACGGAACGAAGACGCTTCTCCACTACATTAATGATAAAATAGCACGCCAGGTTGGATCGGAATAGTGTTGGGGCAACCTCCGGGTCCTTTTTCTCATTGCCACTTCTAAGTCATTTTTGGTTGGCAAAACCCTTCCTTTGGTATAAAAATTAAGCCGAAGGAAAAAAAGGATGTCCATCTCGAAATGATACGGGGGATTGTGAACAGGCTATCCCAAAACTTATTTCTCCTTAAAGGGACAATTGGCACGATGATGAGGAATAAAAAAAATTTTTAGTTTAAAAGTTTTTAAGAGAATTCGGGAAATTTCCCGGAGGGAGGGATGTCAGGGATGTTGGAAGAGATTGATTCATGGATGGAGCGCATTTGGCTGAAGGTAGTCAAAAAGGAATATGACCAAGGCAGGATTCTTGAGGAATCCAATTTACATTCAACGGTTTACTTTCATTTGAGAAAGTTAATCGAAAGTTCGAAAGGCAATAAAAAGAAGCTGTTTTTGTATTCGGAGATACCGTTCTCAACCACGATAAGAGGTAAAGGCAAGAAAAACCCTCGTGTTGACCTTGCTATTGTCATTTTAGATGAGGATAAGGAAACCCCAATAGATTTGCTCGCCGTGATTGAGGTTAAACACTACCCAATCCATTACAACTCGATTGGGGTAAACAAAGATTTGAATCATCTGAACGCTCTCCGGAAAGGAATTTATTACCCGTATAAGCCTACAACGAAGCTTATACCAGGACGAGCCTATTTTCTATACCTTGTGGATAAAGGTAAAGTCTCTTTCGATTCAACTTTGCAACGAAAAATAGATAGGCTCAAACATTAATCGGGGTCAGGCAATGATAATAAAGTATTGACGGGATATCCTGGGTGTGGTACAAGATCTTCATGGCTCGAAAACCTCGTATTCATTTTCCCGGAGCCCTCTACCATGTGATTGCCAGGGGAAATCAAAAGCAAACCATCTTCTTGGACAAAGCTGATTTTCAGACTTATCTCTCCTACCTTGCGGAATACAAATCCCGATATCCCTTCCATCTTTACGCATATGCCTTGATGAAAAATCATCTTCACCTCCTCTGGGAGGCGAAGGAAATGCCTTTATCGAAGATCATGCAGATCCTTCAATTCCGCTACACCCGGTATTTCAATAGGAGGTACCGAAAAGTTGGGCATCTTTTTCAGAGTAGGTACAAGGCGATCTTGTGCGATAAAGAGACCTATCTAATAGAATTGATTCGATATATCCATTTGAATCCGGTGCGAGCAGGAGTTGTGGAAAGTCCGGAGAAATATCCTTGGACCGGGCATTTAAGTTATCTGGGAAAGGATAAGAAGGATCTGATTGATGTTGGTATGGTTTTGAGTCAGTTTAGCCGGCGTAAAGGCTTGGCGCGCAGGCGGTATCGTCATTTTGTCTGGGAGGGGCTGAAGGAGAGGCATCAGGAGAAGTATTATAAGGTCAAGGATCAGCGGTATTTAGGGGAGGATGAATTTGTTGAGAAGATAGAGGGGATGAGGAAAAGCGCGGAGGGTGGTTATTGGGAGATTCCACTCGAGGAGATATCACGGCAGGTGATGGATGAGATGGGAATTCCTGAGGATCGGTTATATTCCTTGAGCCGAGACCGGCTAGGGGCTTATGGGCGGGGGTTGGTGGGCTATTTGGCGAGAAAGCTGGCGGGTGTGCGGGTGAAAGAGATTGGCCGATATTTTAAGCGGGAGCCGATGACGATAAGTTTCGGGGTGAGGAAGGTTGAGAATTGGCTTCTGCGAGATCGGGATCTGGCGCGAAGATTGGAGGCTTTGGAATTGGCTCTGCAAAAGAGGGGAAGGAAGAAATACTTTATTACGATTGCCTGACCCCAATGGACTCTCAAAGTTCATTTCCATCCCCCTCCTTCCCCCGCCCGCGAATGTAGGAAATGATCAAAATCGTTCGGGGGGATTCTCTTAGGCTCATTCCTTTCATCTGGTTAAATCCTCTCGGTTCAAGTCACTGATTGACAGGTAATAAAAAATAACTTTTTCACATGCTTTCCGAAGTGAAGTACTATTTGGGCTTAAGGCCTGTTGTATTTATCGCCTGCTCGGGCAAAAACTTTAGCGAAGAGTCGTAATTCTCTTGGAATTTCATTGAATTGAATGGATGAAAGCAAGCCGGCAGGCGGCCAAATTCCCTTGACATGCAATCGCTCCCTCAGTATAGTCCCATTATCAATGAAATGACTTTCGCGACAGGTGAGATTTGAGGGAACTCGGGAGGGGGCTGAAGAGATGGAGCTGAAGAACAAGGTAGCCGTTGTAACCGGAGGAGCCAACGGAATCGGCCGCGCCCTGTGCCGTAAATTTGCGGCCGAAGGCGCACGCGGAGTGGTGGTCGCCGACCTGGATGCGGATGGCGCAGGACGGGTGGCGGCCGAAATTGGAGGGCTGGCCGTGCCCACCGACGTGAGCGTGGAATCGGACATTTTCAAACTGGTCGAGAAAGCAAGCTCCGCGTTTGGCCGGATCGACCTGTTCTGCTCGAACGCCGGCGTGGTGGTGGATGGGGGTGCGGAAGTCTCCGATTCCAATTGGCAGCTGTCCATCGGAGTCAACTTGATGGCCCACATCTACGCCGCCAGAGCGGTGGTGCCGGCGATG
>JAOUFX010000193.1 GCA_029857975.1 Deltaproteobacteria bacterium
GAGTGGAGAGTTGCAGTTTGAAATTTTAAAAAAAGATAATACCTCCCGGGCGCGTCTGGGGCGATACCAAACGGCTCATGGTGTTCTTCACACCCCGGCTTTTATCCCTGTGGGTACCCAGGCAACCGTAAAAGCTATGACCCCTGAGGAGCTCCGGGACATGGGAGCGGAAATCATCCTGGCCAACACTTACCACCTCTACCTGCGGCCCGGGCATGAGCGCATCCGCCGGCTGGGTGGGCTGCACCGCTTCATGCACTGGGAACACCCCCTGCTTACGGACAGCGGAGGGTTTCAGGTTTTCAGCCTCAATTCGCTGGTGAAAGTTTCCGAGGAAGGGGTTGAATTTCAGTCCCATCTCGACGGTTCACGGCATTTCATCACTCCGGAAAAAGCGATCGCCATCCAGGAAGCCTTGGGAGCGGATATCATCATGTGCCTCGATGAATGCACCCCCTACCCGGCTTCCCATGAAGAAGCGGAATGTTCCCTGCAGCGGACCCTCAACTGGTCGCGAAGATGCCGGGAGTCCCGCCGGGCCTCCCATCAAGCTCTCTTCGGCATCGTTCAAGGGGGGATGTATGCTGATCTCAGGCGGAGGGGTGTGGCAACGCTGGCAGAAATCGGTTTCGATGGATATGCCCTGGGCGGTCTGAGCGTCGGCGAGGACAAAGAAATCATGGCCCGGGTTATCGGTGAGACCGCTCCTCTTCTCCCGGAAAATCTGCCGCGGTATGTAATGGGCGTGGGCATGCCCGGAGACATAATCCAGGCGGTCCGGGAAGGCGTGGATATGTTTGACTGCGTGTTACCCACGAGGAACGCCCGCAACGGTACGCTTTTCACCCGCTGGGGAAAAATGACCATTAAAAACGCCAGGTATGCCGAAGATTCTTCACCCATCGAACCGGGATGCCCCTGCTATACCTGCCGGCATTACAGCCGGGCTTACCTCCGGCACCTTTACTTTGCCGGAGAAATTCTGGCTTTTCGTTTGAACACCATCCACAACCTGCATTTTTACCTAGCCTTCCTTAGGGAAATGCGCCAGGCCATCGCCGAAGACCGTATGGATGGGTTCAGGCAAGATTTCAATTCCCGGTGGGAGCCCTCAGCAGAAGCGGAGGAGGGTTCCGACCTTACGTCTTTACCAACGGGCAGGAGAATTTCTCTTGCCGCCCAAATATGAAAAACTTACAAGGAGGAAAATTTAATGTTTACTGATTTAGCTTATGCCATGGGAGGCGCGCCCGGAGGGGGCGGCGGAGCAGGCGGACTGGGAAGTTTTCTTCCCCTGATTTTAATGTTCGTGGTTTTTTATTTTTTGCTGATTTGGCCGCAGCAAAAGAAGTCGAAAGCCCATCGCCAGGTTCTGGCCAGCCTGCAGAAAGGCGACAACGTCGTCACGGCCTCGGGGATTTATGGGTCGATCACCGGCATCACGGACACGGTGGTTACGCTGGAAATCGCTGAAAAAGTCCGCATCAAGGTTTCCCGCAACTCGATCGCGGGCAAGGTCCAAAGTCAGGTTTGATTTTGCAACGGAGAAGCATCCAAAGGAGATGAAAATATGCGGCGCAGTATCCAATGGCGAGCCGGGTTGATCCTCTGCTTCCTGGCTCTTTCCATCCTTTTCCTCATCCCCACTCTCATCGACCCGCTTCCGAAATGGTGGACAAAAGTTCTTCCCGGGGAGAAGATTCATTTAGGGTTAGACCTGCGGGGAGGAATGCATCTGTTGCTCGAGGTGGAAGTCCAGAAGGCCATTGAAAGTGCCATGGACAAATACGCCAGCGACATCAAAGATACCTTGACCAAGAAAGACATTCCTTTCCAGCAAATAGAACGGACTTCCGCCGGAAAGATTTCCGTTCTGCTGACCGACACCAAAGCCAATGATCGCTTCAGCCTTATTCGTTCCGACCAGTTTGCCAACTTGAAGGTAGCCTCTTTCCTCGAAGGGGAAGGAAAATATCAGTACCTCCTGGAATTAAACCCCAAAGAGGTGAGTTCCATTGAGGACTCGGCCGTCCGGCAAGGGCTGGAAACGATCCGCAACCGCATTGACCAATTCGGAGTCACGGAGCCGGTTATCGCTCCTCAAGGGGAGAATCAGATCCTCATTCAACTGCCTGGCGTCAAAGATCCTCAACGAGCCGTCGAATTGATCGGCCGTACGGCTTTATTAGAGTTTAAGCTGGTGGATGAAGAGAACAGCCTGGAGGAGGCTCTCAAAGGGAATATGCCCCCGGGGAGTGAAATTCTTTATCAGAAGGCCGCTGACAAAGAAACAGGCGTGGTCACCCGCCGCCCTTTTCTCTTGAAGAAACGTGCTTTGATGACGGGCGATGTGCTCACCGACGCCCGGATGCGCATCAAGTCTGACTTCAATGAGCCCTATGTTTCCATCGACTTCGATGCCCGGGGAGCGAGGCTCTTCGATCAGATCACCGCTGAGAACGTGAAGAAGCGTTTGGCTATTGTTCTGGACAACAATGTTTATTCGGCGCCGGTGATCCAGGAACGCATCAGTGGAGGCAAAGCTCAAATCAGCGGTTCTTTCACTCCGGATGAAGCTTCCGACTTGGCCATCGTCCTCAGGGCGGGTGCCCTGCCGGCACCGGTGAAGATCATTCAGAATGTAACCGTCGGCCCCTCCCTGGGGCAGGATTCCATCGACAAAGGGATCCGGGCGGCTATTATTGGCGCCATCCTCGTGGTGATCTTCATGGCCGTTTATTACGGCCTCTCCGGCGTGATCGCCGATTGGGCCTTGGTTCTGAACATCATTTACCTCATGGGAGCCCTGGCCTCGATGCGGGCCACTCTCACCCTGCCCGGAATCGCCGGAATCATTCTGGCCATCGGCATGGCGGTCGATAGTAACGTTCTCATGTTCGAGCGCATCCGCGAAGAACTTCGCCTGGGGAAGACGGTCCGGGCCGCTGTAGACGCCGGGTACGATAAAGCCCTTTTCACCATCATCGACTCCCACGTTACGACCTTAATTACAGCAATGGTCCTCTTTCAGTTTGGTACCGGCCCCATCAAAGGTTTCGCGGTAACTCTCAGTTTGGGAGTCATGATCAATCTTTTCTCGGCCCTTATCGGCACGAAGGTTATCTTCGACTGGATCAACCTCAAGAAACAGATCAAGACCTTGAGCATTTGATGAAAGGAAGGAACCCTTAGATGGGCATCGAACTGTTGGGCAAAACGAATATCAATTTCATTGGATTTAGGAAATATTCTTTCATCCTTTCGGTCATCTTAGTCGGCATCGGCATCATCGCGCTGGTTCAATTGGTGCGTGGCCAAGCCAATCTGGGGATTGACTTTGCCGGCGGAACCGCCGTGCAGTTAAAATTTGAAAAGCCCTTTCAAATGGACCAAGCTCGCCATATATTAGAAAGGAACGGCTTCAAGGACTGCGAACTCCAGCAGTTTACCGAGGGCAACAAGCTCCTGATCCAGGTCAAGAAAACCACGGCCATTCCCCTCGGCAAGGTAGCCGACAAGATCGTGGCCATCTTTACCAAAGAATTTGCGGACAACAAATTCCTCATCGACAGTACCACGGAGATCGGCCCCAAAGTGGGAAAAAACCTGCAGCATGACGCCCTTATCGCCGTGGTTATTTCGGCTATCGGCATGATCATTTACCTTGCTTGGCGCTTCGAATTCTCCTTCGGAGTGGCTGCGGCCATCGCTACCTTTCACGATGTTCTGACCGTTCTGGGAGTTTTTTTTCTCCTCGGCAAAGAAGTGAACCTCCTTTTGGTCACGGCCCTCCTCACCTTGGCCGGGTATTCCTTAACCGACACCGTGGTGGTTTACGATCGCATCCGGGAAAATCTCCGGCTGCGCCCAAGGGATCCTCTGGGAGAGATCATGAATCGCAGTATCAATGAAGTGCTCAGCCGAACGATCGTCACCACCATAACGGTCTTCCTGGTCTGCTTGTCCCTCTTTTTCTTCGGGGGAGAGGTTATCCACGATTTTTCTTTCGCTTTGCTTATCGGGATATGCGTGGGAACTTATTCTTCGGTTTTTGTAGCCAGTCCGGTGGTCTATGCTTGGCGCAAGGACAAGAAAATCCGCATCCGCACCAGGAGGTAATAAAAGGGTGTAGGGTGTAGGGATAAAAGCCTTGAGCCTTTGCCCTATTTTTGGGGCTTGAACCTCTTTAATTTTTCGGCGGCCTGCTTCAGGGTTTCCATCTGCTTGGGAAAAGCGAAGCGCACCTTCGTCTTCCCCCATTCGGGCCGGCTATAGAAGCAGCTTCCCGGTACAGTCGCTACCCCGACTTTTTCCACTAAATAATAAGCGCAGGCGAAATCATCCTCGTAGCCCAGGTGGGCTATGTCCGTCATAATGTAATACGCTCCCCGGGGTCGATAGACCCGAAATCCAACCGCTGCCAACGCTTGCAAGAGAAAGTCCCTCCGCTCCCGGTACTCTTCGGCCAGGTTCTGATAATAGGGAGCCGCGGAGCGTAAGGCGACGGCTGCTGCTTCCTGCAGGGGATGGGCGGCCCCCACCGTGAGGAAATCGTGGACCTTGCGGACGGAGCCCGTCAGTTGGGCGGAGGCAATGGTCCAGCCCACGCGCCATCCGGTCAGGCTGTAGGTCTTGGAAATGGAATTGATGGTGATGGTTTGATCGCGCATCCCCGGCAGGGAGGCGATGCTCAGATGCTTGGTTCCATCATAAAGAATATGCTCATAAATCTCATCGGTCACGGCCACCACCCCCCATTTCAGGCAGAGGTCAGCGATGAACTGCAGTTCCTCCCGGGAAAAAACCTTGCCCGTGGGGTTATTGGGGGTGTTAATGACGATGGCCTTGGTCTTGTTGTTGAAGGCCTGCGTCAGTTCTTGTTCATCAAAATGCCAGTCCGGTTCGCGAAGAGGAATGAAACGGGGTCGGGCTCCGCAAAGGATGGTGTCCGGGCCGTAGTTCTCGTAGAAAGGCTCGAAGACGATCACTTCTTCACCGGGATTGACGATGGCCATGAGGGAAGCGATCATACACTCGGTGGCTCCGCAGCAGACCGTGATTTCCTTTTCCGGGTCCACGGTCACGCCATTGTATCGGGCGAATTTTTCGGCGATGGCCTGGCGCAACGCCGGGGTTCCCCAGGTGATGGCATACTGGTTGGCGTCGGCGTGAATGGCTTTCACGGCCGCTTCTTTTATCTCCTCGGGCGCGGGGAAATCCGGAAACCCCTGCGCCAGGTTAACCCCCCGGTGCTTGAGGCAAACCCGGGTCATATCCCGAATAACCGATTCGGTAAAATTTTTGGCCTTCTCGGAACAAAAATCCTTCATCTTTGTTTTCTCCTCTACGTATTCCCCAACGGATCGAAGTACTATATATAAAGGTCCGCTGTTCGTCAACAGGGTTTGTCCTTGAGTTAATCAAGCATTGTCTTCTTTAAAAGGCAAGCGGTAAAACAGCCTCCCCTACCAGAGAATGATTCGCTGGGTCGTGGATTATTACCCATCCCAATACCAAGAGTACGCCCAACAATTCATCGCCTCCCGGTCTGCAAGGAATTTTCCCCTGGATTTCTCATTGTTTTAAAAATATTTATTCGGGGGCATTTACGTTTTTGGAATGCTATAATACTTTTAGAAATGCCGTTCGTTAACGAGAATACATCCATTTTTCAGAAAAAAGTTTTTCTCAGAAAGAATCAGCGTCCCCAAAATTACGAGGACCAAGAACCCCAATTACAGCGCCGTTAAATAATATGGGAGAGTTGATGGGCCTGGATTCCATCAACACGATGCCGCAAGCGAAAAGGCCATGGTCTCTACTCTGCCAGGTCCAATTTTAATCGTAGAGGATGATAAGAAGACCGCTGCTCTGGTGGCTCTTTATTTAGAGCGGGAAGGTTTTCAAACTGTCCTCGCCTCTGACGGCCTGCAGGCTCTGGAGCTGGCTAAGCGCCACAAACCTGCCTTTGTCATCCTCGACCTGATGCTCCCCCGGCTGGACGGATGGGAGGTATGCCGGCAACTTCGGCGGACATCTAACGTTCCCATCCTGATGCTCACTGCCCGGGGAGAAGAAATCGACCGCGTCTCGGGACTCACCTTGGGGGCGGATGATTACGTCGCCAAGCCCTTCAGCCCCCGGGAGCTTGTGGCGCGCGTGAAGGCGATTCTCCGCAGAGCGCGCCCGGAACCCCCCATAGAAAAAAATTTTCTCTCCCATGGAAAGCTCGTCATCGACCTGGAAAAGCACAAGGTAACCCTGAATGACCATACGATTTCACTGACGCCCCACGAATATAAGCTTCTTC
>JAOUFX010000194.1 GCA_029857975.1 Deltaproteobacteria bacterium
CTCCTCCGCCTGGTCAAAGAGAGCTGTGGGGTTTATTTGGCCGAAAAGATGAAAAATAAAGATGTGCTTTCTTCTCCCCAGGCCGTACTCGATTTCGCCCGGGTGAAACTGGCCGGTCTTCCCCATGAGGCTTTCATGATTATTTTTTTAAACGCCAAGAATAAAGTTCTGGATTACAAGGTTCTCCAGGAGGGAACAGTGGACCGAGCGGTTATATATCCCAGACGCATGGTTGAGGAGGCCTTGGCCCATCATGCTGCCGGAATCATTTTGGTTCATAACCACCCCAGCGGAGATTCCGAGCCATCCCCGGAGGATAAACAATTGACCCGTATCCTTACCGAAGCCGCCCGCACCATCGACCTACGGATTCTGGATCATATCATCGTGGGGAAAGAAGGATATTGCAGCTTCCTGGAAACCCGCCTGATGCCTGTGGCAGAAAGCAGTCGATGACCACAAAACTGGAATCGAGATCTGAGTTCTTAGAAGGGGGTGTGGAAATAGTTTCTTGACAATCCCTCCCATTCTGTTATCATCTCCATAGAAATACGCTCTCCAATCGCCTTGCCCGGGAGGAAGGTATGGTAAGGAGAATTTGAAACCCCATTTCTCAAAAGAGAGGTGGGTTTTTTTCCTAATGACTTCCTGAAATGTTGTTTTTGGGATTTTTCTCGGAAGGCAATAGTTCAAATGCAAATCTTCAATTTGGGCTTGAAAACCGAGGCTATTTCCAAAGAAAATTTTCCCCTTGACTGGCCCTGAGATTAAGAGTATTTTTTGATAGTCGTTTCCCTCCGTAGCCTGGTAAATCAAAAAACCTAACCTCTAACCTTCTGGAGGAAGTCATGAGAAGGAGTTTCCGGAAAGTGCCAATAGGAAGGCTCCTGGGAGATTCTTGTTTCTCCTTGGAGCCTATTACTTTTCGACCCGAAGAGCGGTATTTTTTATTTTACTGAGGACTGGGTAACTTTCGGATAATTTTGGTAAAGAAAGGAGGATGATACTCATGGGTCAATCAAGTCAGTTGGACAGGACCTTTTCCTTTATCCTGAAACGCATGGTGGAGACAGGCCAAGCGCCTTTCTATGCGGAAATTGCTGCTGAATTGGGGGTTTCCGTGGAAGAAGGTCGTAAAGCCCTCCATGATCTTTTAGGGGCGGGAATTCCTGGTTGGGTCTATCCGAATACCAGCTACCTCGTTTCCTTGGCCCCTTTCAACAATCTTCCCACCCAATATCGGATCACGATCGATGGGCAACAAAAGTGGTTTGGGGAGTGAGGGTTTGAGTCGCTGGCGGTCAGCTGGCTCTTCAAAGGAAAAACAGTACAGATCGATGCTCCATGTCTTGATTGCGGATCACCCATCCGAGTGGAGATGAAAGATGGTATCATCAAAAGTACCGAACCCGAAGGTCTAATAGGGTACACATCGGTACCTTTCCGGGAATGGTTCAAAGACCTTCCTTATAGCTGAAGTACCATGAATCTCTTCCGGTCGGAAGAGCACGTTCGTAACTGGAGCGGTTTCAAATCGGGTACTGACGAAGGGATTGTTGAATTGTCTGCGTTGGTCAAAGTTTTTTCGGGCAATTTATTCACCCGGCGGCTAAACCCGGATTATGTGTCCAATTATCAGAAGTATATAGGGGAATTCATCTCTGCCATTGGAGAGATAGGGAAAGTCCGCCCGTTCTGGTCCCCACAGGGTTCGTAGCTAACCCCGATTAAAATTTACTTAGCAGGCAGGCTATTTGAGCCTGCCTTTTTTATACACATTTCTCCCAATTATCATTACTCTCCAGACTTATCTCAGAGTCAACAGTAGGTGGAAGCATTAAATTCGGAAGAGGGGCGAATTTTTCCCGGAAAAACATAGAGTTCTTCCTGTAATTTTCGAGTGACAAATTTTGACAGATGTTGTAGATTTCTATCGGCAATCGAGGTTCGGATATACTTTCCATTTCTTGAATTTTGGCGAATTGCAGAAAGTGGCACGATAGTTGTCATTTTAAAGCTCGATACTTCCCTCCAGATGTTGAATTTCCCTTCGATACTATTATTAAGTCCTTGCAAAAGAGCGAAGCAAAAAAAGAAATATTTTTTTCTTGACAATATTTTTCATTCTCTATATAAGAAACTCGAATAATATTTTCAAATCATCACTTTTGATAGCCCTTCCATAAGAGGATGAGAGATTGACTGAGACAAGAATTCATTTCTTATTCAATTTTTGTCGGAAATAATATTCAAAAGGAGGGTGAAATGATAGCTACATTTGGTAGGTTTTTTGCTGAAAGGTTCAGAAGGTGGATACCGGACTCCTTCATTTTTGCTATTATGTTGACTCTGATAGCAGCAGCGATGGCTTTACTATTTGTCGGAGCGAAGCCGTTTGGTATTGTTCAGGCGTGGTACAAAGGATTTTGGGTACTGCTGGCCTTTGCGATGCAGATGGTTTTGATTCTCGTTACAGGGTTTGCTATTGCCATATCGCCACCAGCGGAAAAATTTCTTGACTGGCTTTCTAAAAAGGTGAAGACACCCGTGGCGGTATACGGAGTGGTAACATTCGCGGGATTGATCTTCTCTATGATCAGCTGGGGCTGGATCGTTCTTACCGCCGTTCTGGCTAGGGAAATGGCTAAGAGAGTCAAAGGGGTTGACTATTGTCTTCTCGCTGCATGCGTGTATTCATCCAATTTGGGGTGGCACGGAGGTCTTTCAGGATCAATACCTCTGGTTCTCAATACACCAAACAACTTTTTAATCCAAGCGAAGGTATTGGAAACGACAATCCCAACTACCATGACGCTTCTGAATCCCATGAACATTGGGGTGTGCGTAGGCCTCCTTATAGTACTTCCCGTATTGATGATACTAATGAGACCGGCAGATAACCAAGTGACAGAATTTGCTGATATGGTCGATGAAGAGCATAAGGCAATTAGGCCCATGACTGTGGAAGAAGAAGCGAATACCCTAAAACTTCCTGATAAGAATCTTTCCGATGCATTAAATAGCAGCATTATTCTCCAATTTATAATCGTTATAGCCGGTCTCTGGTTCCTTGTCCATCATTTCGCTACAAAGGGATTCGATATAAACCTTAATATCATGAACTTCCTCTTCATCATTCTTGGTATGCTTGCCCATAAAACCCCGTTACGATATCTCGTTGCCATGAAAAGGTCTTGTAGCAATATTTCAGGTATTGTGCTCCAGTTCCCCTTCTATGCCGGTATTATGGGAATCATGATACATACGGGGCTCGGTAAAGCCATTGCCGTGTGGATCGCCGGGTTTGCCACGGTAAGCACCTATCCATTCATTGCATTTATTATAGGCGGTGTGGTGAATATCTGGGTACCCTCGGGAGGTGGAGAATGGGCCGTCATTGGACAGCCTATCCTTGAAGCAGCCAAGACCCTGGGTGCTTCTTTGCCAAAAGAACAGCTAACAGAACTCTTTGCGAGATCAAGTATGGCCGTTGCTTATGGTGATGCATGGACTAACATGATCCAACCGTTCTGGACGCTCGCGTTCCTTCCGGTTATGGCTGCGGGAACAAAGATGCAAGCACGCGATATTATGGGATATACATTCGTATCGATGATTGTTTCATTCTTCATCTATGCTATCTGCGTTACATGGTTACCAATATAAACCATGTGAAGGAACCTTAATAGGTGACCCGTTTGCATGGCCTCTTCGGAAATAGAAAAAAATTGAGCTGTCAATAAACGAGGCAGGGTCAGAAATGGCTTTGCCTTTGTGCCATCTATATATGGTGGCTCGGGCATTGGACCAGGAGTAATGTTATCTGCTGAGCCTGTCGAAAAAGGTATAAATCTTCGTATTTGGTCCATCCTCAGAAATTCCTCTTCTGTCTGCTAAATCTTTCTTTTCGATCTTATCCCTCATTAAAATATTTTTATTACATAACAAGACGGATGCAGGCGACTCGTAATACTCGCGCCTGATCCGGGGCGTTACTCACTTCCAACCAGAAATCATTAACCCTTAGAGTAGGTCCCTATTAACACTTCGTAGGTGAAGACCCCATTTCCTAAAACAAAAAAAGCCCCATTGCTGGGGCTTGGGGGTGTGCTTAAAACGGTATTTTGGGCCAGTTTTTAGAAACGCTTTCTTTCGGCTACTTAATTCCCTACTGAACGTTAAAAAGCCAGGGCTCTTCAGGTGCAGAAAACTTGCAGAGCTTACGGAATAAATAAAAAAAGAGGGAAGAATCTCTTCTGCGACTCTTCCCTCTAATACGGGAGTGAGCAAAATATTCAGCTTACCACCCGTAACCAGACCCATACCCCATTCCGGGCCCACGTCTGTTACCCATTCCGGCCCCATGTCCGTAACCCATTCCGCCTCTCATGCCGTATCTCGGGCCATAATTCTGATACCCATTGCGAGAAGCGTTCAGCCGGGCCTGCTGTTCAAGGGTAAAACCGTTTTGAGCCTGATCAGGAGCTATATTGGATCGGGGACACCAATCCGAAGGATCCGCCGGGCCATACCCGCTTGCGCCGGGGCCATAACCACTATAACCCATGCCAAAACCTCTCCCCCATCCTTGAGCCAATGCCAAACCTGATGTAACCAGAATGGCAATCACAGAAATGGCTACTATCATCTTTTTCATTTTTTCTCCTTTCTCTCCATTTTTACCCATTTAAAGAGCAATCCGGATGCCAAGCTGGGGATAGAGGAAAAATATGTGCCCAAGCCTATAATAATAAAGAACATGTCTGCTGGCCCACACAGAACTCTTTGATCCATTACACAATACCACAGCGGAAAAAATGTCGAAGGGTTTCACATAAAGTAAAAAAATGCATAAAATTTTGAATCGTTAAGGCCATCTTCCCTCTCGACGATTTAAGGGTGCTTCGACGATATTGTCGCATTAAAAAGTGGACTAATTTACTTTTGACTCTGATAACCCAGAAATCCAAAGCTCTTTCCTCTGCTGCCGATTTTTTTTGAGCTGTCGAATCTGCGGAATGAAGGCTAATGCCTCAAAAGCTGACCTTTGGCCAGTTTTTAAAAACACTTAATATCCGCGACATGATTCCCCTCCGGTCAATCTACTGCCACAAATCCCAAAACAAATAAAGCGCCTGAAGGGGCTTAGGTGGGACAAAATAAAAGCCCGGGTTGATTAGCCTGGGCTTTTGTTTTTGGTTGAGGTGAGTTGGAGGGATGGTGCAGGTAATTTTTTTGATTATTTTTTTGCAGCGTTTAGGGAAGGATTGGATATAAATTAGTTTTTCCAGGTTCAAACGAGGAGATTCTAAATGCTTATTTGTTTATTGTTGATTTTTTAGCACCTCATCCATGACAGATCGATCCAACTCGGTTTTTGAATTTATCGACAATCCCCCGCAGATGTGCTATAAAAAAACTGAATCAGCCCAAAGTTATGGGTTACTCATTGGAAAGATATCTCTTTAATGAGAGGGGAAAGGGAAATGCGAGTTTTCAGGGACAAAAAACGGTTTGGATACATTTTAGCCATTATATTCGGGGCGGGCATGATCCTCGCGGGCTGCGGAGCGAAAATCAATTATTCCTATGATCTCTTGGTGGATTTCTCGACGATCAAGAGCTATAGCTGGGCACCGGGATCGTTAGCAACCCGCCAGGCTGCCCTCATCGAAAAAAACGTCCGCTACTATGCCGACCAATCTCTCAAAAATAAGGGATTCATCCTGACCTCCGATAAACCGGATTTTGTGATTTCGATGAATTACGAATCAGATTATAATAACCCTTACAATGTGCAAATGCTTAACCTGTATGTTTACAGAATGCAAGGCAAGGAACTGATCTGGCAGGGAACGGCCGCAGGTACCATCAAAGGCATTAAAGCCGACACGGCCTCATCCGACCTGGCCAAAGCCGTAAAGAAGATTCTAAAGAATTTTCCACCCAAGCGGTAACTCCTTTTGACTATCCTGGTCACCTCCACCGACTGGATCAAAGCTTCAAGGAATTTGAGCCCACTATTTCACCAAGATGGGCTTTTTTTTGAAGGTTATGGTTTTAGAACCGGATGGGTAATGGAAGAACTTTGAAAGGAGATTTTAAAGCCATAAATTGAATATGGTCAATCTGGCCCCGGCCGATGTAAAGAAAGAAGGGGCTTAGGATAGACAAAATAAAAGCCCAGGTTAAATGGCCTGGGCTTTTTTGTTTGGGGGTTATGCAGTACCATTAAGGGGGGGCTGAAAAAAACTATCGCTTCGAATCTTACGTTTTATTTGACCGCTGAGGATAAAATCAATG
>JAOUFX010000195.1 GCA_029857975.1 Deltaproteobacteria bacterium
GGTTTGAAAGTGAAACCCTCGGATATGCCCGTAGGACATTCTATCCCCATGCATCCCGGAGCGGAAAAGTATTACCGGGATCGCGGCCTGCTCAAATAAAAAAAAGAGGGCGAAGAGGGCCTTCGTAAATCCGATCTGCCCCAGGGGGAAGATTTCTTCCTGCGGCAGGTCCCGTCCCTTAATCCGGTGGAAAACTTCTGCGCCCCAATAGAGATTAAACGGATAGGATCCTACGAATAAGGGCGAAGATGGAAAAAAATCCAAAAGATCCAGAAATCATCGGAGAAAAATCCATTACGAATTTCCTGGCGGCAGGAAAGGGGCTTTCTTCCCGTCTGGTTTTAGGGACCCTAATCGGAGGATTGGGGGTCATGCTGGCTCTTTTCCACTTGGCCACTTCCACCTTTGGCCAGGCGGACGCCCGCGTGCACGGAGGAACGCATCTCTGTATCGTGTTAGCTCTTGTCTTTCTCGTTTACCCCCTGAAAAGAAAATCCTTTATGGATAAACTGAATGTTTATTTCATCGTGGATCTTCTATTTTTTCTAGCCAGCATTGCGGGTTCCATCTATGCCTGCTGGGATACGGGCGCAATGGAGATGCGCACCGGCATGCCTAACGACTGGGATGTCATCTTCGGGACGATCCTGATCTTTTTGGTCCTGGAAGCTGGCCGGAGGACCATGGGTTGGCCCATTGTCTTGGTGGCCCTGTTTTTCTTGCTCAACGTCCTCTTTGCTCCTTACTATCCGGGGATCTTCAATGGCCCAGCCTTTCCGTGGGAAACGGCGATCGATATTATTTTCCTCCAGAACAATGGAATTTTCGGGTTACCCATTCAAGTGATGTCCTTTTATATTATTCTCTTCATGTATTTTGGGGCCTTTCTGATGCAGTCGAAAGCGGGAGAATTCTTCATCGACTTGGCTCTGGCTCTGGCTGGGCGCGCAGCCGGAGGACCCGCCAAGGTGGCCGTGATTTCGTCAGGTTTTTTTGGTTCGATTTCCGGCAGTGCGGTGGCTAATGTTTTGGGAACGGGTTCTTTCACCATCCCCATGATGAAGCGGATCGGCTATCCTCCCAATTACGCCGGGGCCGTAGAAGCCTGCGCCTCCACCGGCGGGATGATCATGCCACCGGTGATGGGAGCAACCGCCTTCCTGATCGCTGAATTCTTAGGGATTCCTTACTGGTCAGTCTGCGTGGCCGCCTTCATTCCGGCCTGCTTATACTTCTTCTCCGTCTTCATGATGGTCCATTTCGAGGCCCGAAAACTCGGTTTGAAGCCCATGGCAGCGGGCACCATACCACGGCTGAAAGAGGTACTCCTATCGAGAGGATACACGTTAATCTCTATGGTGGTAATGGTTGTACTCTTCGCCCAGGGTTACAGTGTTGTCTGGGCTTGCCTTGCCGGACTCCTTTCTATTATCGCCTTAAGTTTTATCAAAAAAGATACGCGCATGACCCCGGGGCATTTTATCGATGCTTTGGTAAATGGATCACGGTCAGCCTTAATGATCGCCTCGGCTTGCGCCGTGTGTGGAATCATTATCGGTTGCATTTTCATAACCGGAGTGGGACAACGCTTCACTTACCTTGTCCTCACAGCCTCTCACGGGTATTTGTGGTTGGCTCTTCTCTTAACCGCCATGGCCTCCTATGTCTTGGGAATGGGGATGCCGCCGGCCGCGGTTTACTTGACCCTGGCCATTCTGGTGATCCCGGCCTTAATCAAATTAGGGATCGCCACAATGGCTTCCCACATGTTCGCCTTTTATTTCGGCTCTATTGCCGCCATCACTCCTCCGGTGGCCATGGCCGCCTTTGCGGGCGCAGCCATCTCTGGAGGAGAGCCGACCCGGACGGGCTTTTTAGCCATGCGTATCGGAATTGCCTCTTACATAATACCTTTCATGTTTGTTTACTCTCCTGTGCTCCTTTTCGAAGGTTCCTATGCCGAAATTCTCCTCGCCCTCTTCACGGCAATTTTAGGAGTCATCTGCTTGGCCGGAGCGATGGAAGGCTGGCTTATGCGGGAATGTAATTTCCTCCAAAGAGGATGCTTACTCGCTGCGGCCCTCTCGCTGATCAATCCCGGGGTGGTAACCGATTTGGTGGGGCTGATTCTTTTTAGCTCCGTGATCTTTGTGCAAAGGGGTTGGAAAAAAGCGTCGCCAATAGCTGCCTCCATCACCATGGATAGAATCCCCAACGGACCTTCAGCAATCATGTCCGTCCCTCCATTTCAGGAAGGGATACCCGAAGGGCATCCCGGCTCATCCTCTTCATTGCCAAAGGGAGCATCTCCATCATGGAAGGAATGGATTTTCTTTATATTAGCCGTCGGATTAACCTTCTGGATAACCTATCGGGGTATGCATTTCACCCGCTTTTGGCTTTTTTTGGTCATTCTGTCCGGTTGTTCTTTTGCCTTGATTATTGTTTATTGTTTCTTGATGAGCAAAAAATATTCTTCATAGGGCAAAGAAAGGCGCAATCTTTTACCTACCGCTCCCTGCTTGAGGAAGCGAGCGGTGGATGATTTCCAGGCAGCTCAGGTAGCCAAAGAATAAGGAATGGCTGCAATCGTGATCAAAAGCCACTAAGAATCCGCCGTGAGCCGGGCTTACTATTAAGGCAACGGGATCCGGGCGTTGATGAAGATCGTGGAAGAAGAAAAAGCTAAAAAAAGGAGAGACCTATGTTGGCTTTTGTGAAGAAGGAAGCGGGTTTCGGGGGTGAAATTCTGGGATGGCCAGAACCAAAAATCCAGAACCCCAATGAAGTTCTGATTGAAATAAAAGCCTGCGGGATCTGCGGGAGTGATGTCCATTTTTACGAATGGCCAGAAGAAATGAACGCCCAGCTATTAAAGGCCCTGACCTTTCCCCGGGTTTTGGGCCACGAGGCCGCAGGGGTCCTGATAGAGGTTGGCCGGGAGGTCGAGGATTTCAAGGTTGGGGACCGGGTCGTTTGCGAAACTTGGGGCGGATGCGGTCTTTGTTACTACTGCCGCCTGGGAAGGTTTAATCATTGCCTGTACCAAAAACGAATCGGCCAGAAGGCGGATGGGGGCATGGCCAAATATATGGTGGTTCCCTCCCTCAGCCTTTATAAAATTCCCGAAACCCTTTCCTACAATGAGGGGGCCGTGGTCGAGCCTTTAGGGGTTGCCCTGCATGCTTTCGAACGCTCCCATATCAAGCCCGGCGATGACCTGGTCATCATCGGCCCCGGGCCCATCGGACTTCTCGGCGCTATTCTCGCCCAGGCCATGGGCGTGGGAAAATTGTTCGTTTTAGGCTTAGACGTTGACCAGGACCGGCTCAAAGTAGCGTCATCTCTGGGAGCCCAGGCCCTGGTTGTGAAGCGGGATCCTTACCAGGAAATGATCCTTCAAGCCACGGATGGCAGAGGGGTAGATGCGGTTTTAGACACCAGCGGGGCAAGAGACTCCATTCCCATGGCCTTAAAGCTGATCAAACAGGGAGGAGAAATTTTGGAGATCGGCATTGGGCCCACTTTTCCCTTTGATTATGTTGAGCTGGTCCGAAAGGAAGCCATTCTGATCGGCTCCTATCGCCGGCTTCCCTCCACCTGGATGCGGGCCATCAACTTAATCGCCACGAAAAAAGTGGATGTCGGCCCGGTGATCACTCACCTTCTCCCGTTGGAGAAAACCAAGGAGGGGTTTGAGGCGTTGATTCACCGGAAAGGATTAAAGGTCATCCTGAACCCTTAGAAGGACGCGGCAAACGATAAATTGGATAAGTGCCAATCTATCTCCAAGGAATCTGAAGGATGCCCTGCCAGCTCCATTTTGAGTTAAACAAGCAAAGCCCCGGCCCAGCACCTCAATTGAGAGTTAGCCCTGGTGCTATGCAACCCGGCCGATGCTTCCAGCGCGTTCCGCCATGGCCACCAGGCCTTAACAAAGGTGGTCACGATATTTTTTCAAAACGCTAAATTGATACGAAAAAACAAAATACTATGGAAGGGAGATAAACAATGGGTATGCAAGGGAAAGTCTCGTTAGTAACTGGAGCGGCCAGAGGGATTGGCCGGGCCATCGCTCTTCTGTTAGCGGAGCATGGCTCCCATGTAGTCGTCAATGATCTTCTTGAAAAAGAAGGAACTGCAACTGTCCAAGCCATCCAAAAATTGGGGGTTAAAGCGCTTTGGGCCAAAGCAGATATTTCCAATGAGCAAGAAGTTAAAAGAATGTTTGCTGAGGTTTTTAAACATTTTGACCAAGTGGACATTTTGGTAAACAACGCCGGAGTGGGGAGTCCTCTGATGGTGGAGGATATGCCGTATGAGGTGTGGCGACGCGTGATTGACACCAACCTGAATGCGGCCTTCATTTGTTGCAAAGAAGTCATCCCCAGAATGCAAAAGCATAGATATGGACGAATTATTAACATCTCTTCGGTGGCGGCCAAAAAAATCAGCTACCATGGGAGTGCTGCGTACACCGCAGCCAAGGCAGGGTTGTTAGGGTTTACCAGACATCTGGCCTATGAATTAGCCCCCTATGGGATAACCGTAAACGCCATCTGTCCCGGCGGAACCTTAACGCCCCGTATCCGAGAAAGGGTTACTCAGGAAGAAATGGAAGAAGAAATTAAGAGGTTCCCCATAGGACGATGGGCCTTGCCTGAGGATCAGGCCAAGGCGGTTCTGTTTCTCGTATCCGACCAGGCCGAGATCATCACCGGACAAGCCCTTGATGTGGACGGGGGAGAACTCTTAGCCTGGATGGATTTTGAAACCTATCAAAAATGGCGTAAAAGGTTTGTAGGTAAAGGCTGAAAATCATCCTCTGGAAAAGGTTGATCATTCTTTTCCTCTGTCCTCGAGGGAGTTGCCCAAGGCGAGGAAGGATCAATTTCTGAGAGATATTAGGTGCTGGAGAAATTGGATGAAGAGGATAACCGTATGGATCTTCATTTTTTTCCTCAGCGCATTACCCCGCGGCAGCGCCGAGGTAAGGAATAAAGAATTTAAGGATTCTCTTACCGGCATGGAGTTTGTTTTTGTCGCAGGCGGGTGTTACCCCATGGGAGACAATTTTGGGAATGGCAATGCCGATGAAGAGCCGGTGCACAAGGTATGTTTAAGTGATTTTTTCATCGGGAAGTATGAGGTAACCCAGGGGCAGTGGGAAAAAGTCATGGGGAACAATCCATCCCGTTTTGGAAAAGGAAGGAAATATCCCGTTGAATACCTGAGTTGGTATGAAGTCCAGGAGTTTATTCGAAAGTTAAATCAAAAGACAGGAATGAATTACCGTCTCCCTACCGAGGCAGAATGGGAATACGCGGCGCGCAGCCGAGGAAAGAAAGAAAAGTGGGCCGGGACCAGCAAGGCGTCGAACCTTCATGAGTTTGCCTGGTATGATAAGAATTCCGACGCGCAAAGCCATCCGGTGGGACAGAAAAAACCTAATGATCTCGGATTGTTCGATATGTCAGGGAATGTCTGGGAATGGATAGCGGACTGGTATGATCCCGATTATTATAAAACAAGTCCCAGGAGCGATCCGCAAGGTCCGGATCGCTCCTGGGATAATAGCAAGGTTCTCCGAGGAGGCTCAGGGATTAGCATGCCCGGGCACGTACGCGCCTCACTTCGGGCTCAGGGTGTTCCGACGGTCAGGGGCAACATTGGATTTCGCCTAGTTTTCTTCCCCTGATACTTACTTTCTGAACTTCATTTTTCACTAGCAGGTAATTTTGTTGAAGTTCTAATTCTTTGCAACTTCTTTAGGTTAGCCCAATTAAAGAATCCGTTAAGAGGGCTTTACCTTGGGGAGCTTTATTCCGACGATCTTTTACGGCCCATTTTTTCCTATATTTTTTTATTGACATCTTTTGCGGGCAAAGGTAGTATTTATTTGGATGAGTCGGATGGTAGTTTTGGGAAACATATAAGATGGCCATTGGGAGTGTTGTTTATGATTCTCAATGGCCTTTTTTGTTGGCCAGAGCGATATCCGGGCTTATTCCAAGAAGCATTCAGCAGAAAGGAGGGATATCGCTATGGCAGAAGGACAGGTGAAATGGTTTAACGAAAAAAAGGGCTTTGGCTTCATCCAACAGGATGATGGACAGGACCTTTTTGTGCATTACACAGCCATTTCGGGAGACGGTTTCAAGACTCTGGTTGAAGGCCAAAGGGTACGTTTCGAGATTGAAGAAACGTCCAAGGGTCCTAAGGCTAAGAACGTCCAGATCATTTAAAATTTATAAAAATCTGGTTTTCCCCATCATAAGGCACCCCGAGAGACGCG
>JAOUFX010000196.1 GCA_029857975.1 Deltaproteobacteria bacterium
TAATCAGCGTTTCCTGTTGCTTGTTGGAAGTCTCGATAATCACCCCCCCCCACAAAACGGTCTTTCCGGCGTAAGCACCCGGGTCTTTTTGGATATCGCGGAAGGTTAGGGTCGTGTCCACCCGGTACATGATCTCTTTAGATATCGGAGCACAGGAGATGACCGGCCCTACCACCAGCAAGAGCAGGAGAAGCCACCCTTTCATCTGAACACCCCGCCCAGGCCAATACCGAAGTGAAAAAACGGCCCGCTGTTAGTCTCTGGTTTCCAAAGATGGGATTCCCGCGGGATGAGCACAGGGTAAGCGTAATCCATCTCCTTTAAAGGCATCACTCTTTTTCCTTGTATCTCTCCCAGAACCGTAATTTTCCGCTCTCCAGAATAGATAGCCGGGTCTCGAAAGTCCATAAAGTGCACGAGAAAACGTCCGTAGGACACGTCCGTGTCTTCCGGCTTTTGTTGCGAGTTTAAAGGCTTTTGCAGGACCTCAATCCATGTTTCGCCTTCCTTTACAGTGGTGGCAACAATTTGTCCACCCAAAAGGACTACCTTCCCTTTATGCCGATCTGGGTCTTGGAGTAAACTCTGAAAAGTGATTTCAGGATCTGATTCTCTCAGGCCTTGTTTGGAGATAACGGGTGCACAGGCAGAAAGCAGCGCAACCACGCTCATAATGAACCAAACCCGCCTTTTCATTTTTTTCTCCTGAACCACCAATTTTGTTCCCCTCGGCTACATTTCCTATTATATCAGGAATTATCCTTTTTTTAAGACCTAAAAAAGGCGATTCACCACCGAGAGCACAGAGAAAAGTTAAGATAAAACAATGTACTCATTACGGGAAAACAATACAAAAATTTAGCTAACGAATTTATTGCCTGAGAACCCAGAGAAAAGATTAAGATTATTTTTTTAATTATAAATTCCTTCTCTGTGCTTTCTGTGGTTTAAAAAAATCGTTCAATTTAGGTGAGTAAAACTTACTTTTTCCAATTGACATGATTTGGAGGTTGTGTTAATAAACCAAAAAAATAATCTCAGAACCCACTACCTATCTTACCCTAAGATACCCCACAGCTTTACTGGGGAAAAGAGAAACCCATGGCAAATCGCAAAAGTTTAACAGAGGTCAAGGAGAGGGGGTATTAAGATTTTTCCTCTTCCTCCCTCCTCTGTGGTGAATCACCCTTTTGAAATCTTAAATATTACCCGGAGTAGTAAGGATATCCTTTAATAGTTTGGAGGGATTATTTCATGGTGGAAAAAGATTACATAAAGCAATATTTGGATCGAACTCCTGGCTCAAAGAGACTTTTTGCCAGAGCCCAAAAGGTTATGCCGGGAGGTGTCAGCCATCGATTTCGTTTCATTCCCCCCCATCCTTTTTTTGTTAAAAGGGTCGGGGGATCCAAAATATGGGATGTAGATGGCCACGAATATGTGGACTTGTGGATGGGGCACTTTGCCCTGATTTTAGGCCATAAACCAGCGACGGTGCAAGAAGCTTTGAAAGAGGTCCTTGAGGTCGGGATTCATTGGGGGATCGTCCACGAGTATGAAGTCCAGTTCGCTGAACTCATTCAACAGACGGTTCCGTGTGCGGAAAAGATCATCTTCGGGGTTTCCGGCACAGAGGCCACCATGCATGCCGTGCGTCTGGCCAGGGGATTCACCAAGAAACGGGTTATTCTTAAAGTAGCGGGAGGATGGCATGGAGCCAACAATGAACTTATTTGGGCGATTCGCGGCCCATATGAAAAACCGGAAAGTATGGGTGTTTTACCGGAAATTGCTCCATACACCCAACCGATCAAGTTTAATGATCTGGAATCAACCTTGGAGACGATTCACCGGGTAAAGGAAGATTTGGCCGCCGTCATCATTGAGCCGGTTGTCGGTTCGGGAGGCTTGATCCCTGCGGACAGAGAGTATCTGGAAATGTTAAGACAAGAAACCAGCAAATCAGGGGCATTGCTTATCCTGGATGAGATTATTACGGGATATCGGATCGCTCTGGGCGGCGCCCAGGAAGTTTATGGGATTAAACCCGACATGGTAACGATGGGCAAGGTTAGCGGGGGTGGGGCCAATCTGGGAGTCATTGCTGGAAGAGGAGATATATTTTCTCTATGCGATGCTACCATCAAACGTCCCAAAGGAGAAAGTGTTATGGTAGGAGGGGGTACTTTTTCCTGCTCGCCTCTTTCCATGATTGTGGGTTATAGAGTTGTCACCCACCTCAAAAATCATGCCCGAGAGATCTACCCCCGCATCGGTCAACTCGGTAAGAAATTAAGAGAGGGAATGGCCGAGGCTTGCAACAAAAACGGGATCGTAGCCAAGACCACCGGCATGGGTTCCTTATGTGGCCTTTATTTTCCTTACGACGCTAAAACCGTAGTTAAGAGCCCCAATCAGATGAATCAGCTTACCGATTTGGAGAAAGTCGATTATGAATTTCGGATCCGGATGATCAACCATGGAGTTTTTGTCATGCACGGAGGGGGGGCTGTATCCTTCGCCCATACGGAAGAAGATATCCAACGGGTCATTGCAGCGACGGAAGAGGTTGCTCGGGAGATGAAAGCGAACGCCTCGTGAATTCCTGATCGTGCTCTGGAGTCCAATCGGATTGACGCGGAAAGGAAGAGGGATAGTTGAAATCCAGGGTTAATTTTTTAGGGGGTGATGTCATATGCCGTAATCGTCAACAGGTTGGAGTGAGGTGTGAAAAATCCATTTTTAAATTTAATAGGACGCAGATTTACGCGGATAACCGCAGAAACAAAAAAGACGCTATGCGCATAGCGCTAATCGCTAAGCGACTTTCTGTGTACGTCCGTGTCCAAAAAGGAATTTCCTAAACAATAAATTTTTGAAAGGAGAGGGAAAATGGAGACGAAGAAAATCAGGAAAGTCATTCTTCGGATCTTTTTGGCAGGTCTCATTTTATGGGTGTGGACATTTGTGCCCACGCCAGCACAAGGGCAGGCTAAGGTAGAGTACAAATGGCGATTTGGCAGTGCCTTCACTCAAAAAGTCAGAAATGATTCCATTAGCCTGTATTGTGATTTAATCAACAAATATACCAACGGAAAGATCCAAGTTAAATTCCAGCATAGCGGCTTGCTCGGGACCCACGATGAAATATTCCATGCGGTCAGAGAAGGAAGCATCGAAATGGCGTTTATTTTTCCGTATGTTACCATTGTTCCGGGAGGAATGCTCAACTGGATGCCCTGGACGACCTCGACCTATGAAGAGGCGGCCGTTGTCTATGCTCCCCCCAATGGAATCTTGTATCGGGTAATGGACAAAGCCTACGATGAAGTAGGTTTTAAACTCCTCTGGAGCTCCCCCATGGGGCCCTACGGGCTTGGGAATAAAATTCGGGAGATTAGAACCCCCGAGGACTTTAGCAAGCTGAAAATGAGAGTTTCAGGATCCCTCGGGTTTGTTCGGACTCTGGAGAACATGGGCAAAGGCACGGGTATGACCTTGCAGACGCTTCCCTGGGCGGATATTTATAATGCTCTGGATCGGGGAGTTGTAGACGGGTGCTGGAGCCTGTGGGGCTCTTTGCTCGAGGAGCGCCATCATGAAGTCCTGAAATATTATACGGCTCTGGATTTTGGGTGGGACTGCGGCAACATTGCCATGAATAAGAAGCTGTATGACAAACTTCCCCAGGATTTGAAAGAAGCTCTGTTCAAAGCGGGGCGGGAGGCAGAAGCGCGCGATTATAGGGAACGGAAGAAAGCCGACGAGGAGTATAAGCAAAAATTAACTGCTGCTGGCTTGAAAATTTATTACCCCACAGAAGCGGAAAAGGGAGTCTTCCGTAAAAAAGCCAACATGCCAGCTGTGTGGGATGAGCTCTGTAAGCCCTGGCTCGAGAAGCACTATCCCGGTCAGAATATGGGCAAGGTGATCTTGGATGAGCTGGAGAAAGTCAGAATTTCAGTCAAGAAGTAAATTTTTTTCTCGTCAGCCTAAGCCAATTAGGCTGACGAGAAATCCTTAAGCCGGAATCAATAAAGGGAGGATGATGCGGATGAAGAAAGCCCTGACAGCCTTGTTCAATGGAATGCAGAAGGTGGAGATGACCTTTTGTTTGATTGGACTTATTACCACCACCTTGTTGATCTGTGCCCAGGTAACAAATCGTTACTGGTTGCATTTTGAGATTATGTGGTTAAATGACCTGGCGTTGTATGGCTTTGTCTTTTTCATGTTCGTGGCCTTTACGGTCACCACCTGGAAAAAAGGCCATGTCTCAGTCGATATTTTCCGCAACCGACTGTTTAAAAATAAGCCTGGGGGAGGAGCATTTTATCGGGTTTTTTTGGCAGTGCTGTCGCTGGTAATTTTGGGCATCCTTCTCCCCGCGGCATACCAATTCATGGTCCGGGCGATAAAATATCCTGAATATGGCACTTTGGTCCGTTGGTTTAACACCAGCTGGCTGCAGATCGCCCTGTTTGTTTCCTTGATTTTGGTACTGGTCCATCTGCTGGTTATCC
Organism: Deltaproteobacteria bacterium; assembly: GCA_029857975.1. The sequence goes on from JAOUFX010000196.1 coordinate 4,524, forward strand.
TCAGCAGCGATATTAAGGAAGGCATCAAAGTTTTGCACACTCATTCGCAGCGAGAGAGGAAATAAATGGATTACGGAATCCTTCTGGGATTAGCTTTGTTTTTCGTCGGGATCCTGCTTGGCCTGCCCTTGTGCTGGGTTTTTTTGGGAAGCTCCATAGCGGCCGTTTTCATGATCAAAGGGTCCTTATCCTTCATGGCTGGAACTTTTTATCACGCCATAGATAACTATCTTCTGATGGCCATTGCCTTCTTCATCTATGCCGGGAATCTGATCTCTGAATCTGGAATCGCCGAACGGCTGGTGCGACTTTCTTATGCTCTGGTGGGTAGAATTAGAGGAGGCCTGGTGGATGTCGGTATCGTGGCTGCCACATTTATGGGGGCCCTGACCGGCTCTTCACTGCCGGTCATTGCCGCTTTGATTCCCATCTTAGTCCCGGGTTTGGAAAAGTTGGGATATCAGCGGCGGTATGTAACCGCCGTTATCTGCTCCTCAAGTTTTTTGGGGTACCTGATTCCCCCGAGCGTTCCCAGCCTTATTTATTGTTTGGTAGCCCAGCAATCCGTAGGCGCGGTCTTTTTGTCCACCGTTATTCCCGGGCTTATGCTCGCCGTAGGCTATATATTGGTTAATACCTTAATTTGCCATAAATATTACAAACCCACCAAGGATGCGCCCAAGCTTCCCGCAACATTTATAGGGTCCATAAAAGAGATTGGCCTATCCACCTGGATTGCGCTACCTGCCTTGGGTTGCCCCGTAGTGGTATTGGTAGGGATTTATGGGGGGATTTTTACGCCGAATGAGGCTGGGGCCATTGCGGTCTTATATACGGCGGTGGTCGGTTTTTTTATGTACAGGGAAATGAATTTAAAATCTTTTTGGTTTTCCTCTCAGGGTACCATCGTAACCATGGGGATGTTTGCCTTTCTTCTCGGGTTTGGCACGGTCTTTACTCGCCTTTTGATTCGGGAAGGGGTGGGCGAAATCATGACCCAATTTATTTTAAGTATTTCCGACAATAAGTATGTCATTTTATTGATGATGAACATCCTCTTGCTCATTTTAGGCATGTTTATCGACGGCATCCCCATTCTGATTACCGTCGTACCGCTCATCATGCCCTTAGTTAAGCAATTGGATGTCAACATGGTCCACTTAGGGGCAATCATTGTGGTGAACGTCGGATTGGGGGTTGTTACCCCGCCTTATGCCATTTCCATTTTTTTGGGAACGCAGTTATCCAACGTACCCTATGAAGATTTAGTGCCGCCCATGCTGATCTTTTTATTATTTGTGGGCATCCCGGTGCTACTTCTTACCACGTTTATTCCGTGGCTTTCTTTATGGCTTCCGACGTCGGTAATGGGTCCTAAGGTCGTAGGACCCTGGTAATCTAAGCGCCAACTCAGCCCGGGTTCACTGCCCCACAGCCACTCAAATTCTTCACCCCTTATTCCCTGCCATGTATAGGACCGGGGTCAAGAATTTCTAATGTTCCGACGAAATAGGGAATCGCTGGAGGAAACAGCTATGAAGATTTTTCCGGAAACATTTGAGGGGATCAAGCGGTATTATCGTGCCTTCAAGGGAGAAGCGGAATTTGTCCCCATTCTGGCTCAAATCAACGAGCATGTGGTCAAGCTCTGTGGAGGGGATATGCGGGATTATTACACCAATGCCCAGAAGCTGGTGCAGATGAACCTGGCTGTTCATCAGTATTATACCCTGGACATGCCCGGCTTCTACTATGA
>JAOUFX010000197.1 GCA_029857975.1 Deltaproteobacteria bacterium
CGCTTCGGTAGCAGCGCGGTAAAGGTGGCCTCGCGCTCCCCTGTAACCCTTGGCTTCTTCCAGCACCCGCTTTCTTCGTTTTCTCGTCTTTACGCTTTTCTTTACTCTGGGCATTTCTTTTTACTCCTTCTTATAAGGCTGTCCGCGGACCGCTTTTAGCCTTCCTACCCTACATCCCTCCCTTCTTAGAGGTATGGGAGCAACCTTTTTATATTTCTTAAATCTCCTTTATTTACCAACATGGATTTTCGCAATCCCCGTTTCCGTTTAGTGGTCTTGCTAGTCAAAAGATGACTGGCAAAGGCTTTATAATGCTTAATTTTTCCGGTTCCCGTCGCTTTAAAGCGCTTGGCCGCTCCGCGATTGCTTTTCAACTTTGGCATGTTGCGTATTCTCCTCTAAAAAAATATAAATTTTGACCCTCTCTTTTACATTCGCGAGGGAAAAAATCCTCTTCCGGAACATTCAAGATTAGCGATGAAAAAGTTTATTGCTACTTCCTAATACGTTCAACCCTTGGGGGCAAGGATCATGACCATGTTGCGCCCTTCCATTCGGGGAGGCTGTTCGAGCACGATTAAATCTTTGACTTCCTCAATGAAGCGGGTAAGGAGTTCCTTCCCGAATTCTGGATGAGCAATCTCTCTCCCCCGGAAGAGCATAGAGACTTTTACTTTATTGCCTTCGCTGAGGAAGCGCTTAACATGGCGGAGCTTGAATTGAAAATCGTGCTCCTCGGTGCGGGGTCTTACCTTGACCTCTTTGACCTGAATGATGGTCTGATGCTTCCGTGCCTCCTGGATCCGTTTACTTTGCTGATATTTATACTTGCCATAATTCATGATCCGGCAAACTGGAGGGTTGGAATTCGGAGCGACTTCCACCAGGTCCAATCCTTGCTCCTCGGTAATTTTCATGGCTTCTTTCAGGGGCAGGATTCCAATTTGTTTACCCTCAGAATCGATGACCCTGACTTCCGGTGCTCTAACGTCCCAATTGATGTTTACCTCTTTAGCTATACGTTTCACCTCCTATGTTGCATTCTTTTTTTATAAGACCAATGAATTCTTCAATGGGCATTGCTGGTAAAACCTTACCACTTCGAGCGCGGGGGGCCACCAGGTTTTGTTTTACTTCCCTTTCCCCCAAGACCAACATGTAGGGGATTTTTTGCAGCTCAGCCTCCCGGATCTTCAAACCCAATTTTTCATTGCGGATATCTTTCTCCACCCGGATTCCCGCTTCCCTTAACTGCTGGGAAATTACTTCGGCATAGGGAATTTGGGGGTCGGTCACGGTTAGGGTGGCGACTTGTACCGGAGCCAGCCAGGTAGGGAAAGCGCCGGCATAATGCTCAACCAGAACTCCGATGAAGCGTTCCATGGCTCCTAAGATGGTCCGGTGAACCATAACTGGGCGATGTTTTCCTCCATCCGGCCCAATATAGGTTAGCTCAAAACGTTCGGGCATGGCAAAATCACATTGAATAGTGGCGCACTGCCACTCCCTTTCCAAGGCATCTTTTAATTTTACATCGATCTTAGGTCCATAGAAAGCACCCTCACCTTCGTTAAGCTGATAAGGAAGCGAGGCTTCTTCTAAGGCCGAACGTAAAGCTTGGATAGCCCGCTCCCAATCTTCATCTGTTCCGATGGTCCCCTGTTCTGGGCGTGTGCTGACCTCTAACTCATAGGAAAATTTAAAAATATTCATAATATCCCGAACTAAATTCAGAATTCCCTTGATCTCTTCGTTTAATTGATCGGGAGTACAAAGGATATGCGCATCATCTTGGGTAAATTCACGCACCCGAAGCAAACCATGGAGTTCTCCCGACTTTTCGTGGCGATGGACCGTTCCCAGTTCAAAATAACGAAGGGGTAGATCGCGATAACTGCGGATCTTGGATTTATAGATGAGCATGTGGGAAAGGCAATTCATCGGCTTAATTCCATAGGCCTGCCCCTCGATTTCCGTAAAATACATTTTTTCCCGGTAATGATCGTAATGTCCCGAGCGTTTCCATAAGTCAAGCTTCAGGATTTGTGGCCCGATAACCAGTTGATAGCCTCGTTTTAAGTGTTCCCGTTTCTCAAAATCCTCCAAAAGCGTCCGCAGGAGGGCCCCTTTGGGATGATAGATGACTAACCCTGCACCGGCCTCATCGTTAATGGAAAATAGGTCCAGTTCCCGTCCTAATTTTCGGTGATCGCGTCTTCGGGCTTCCTCCAAGTGAAGGAGATGCTTCTCTAAGGCCGCAGCAGAGGGGAAAGCCGTGCCGTAAATCCGCTGCAACATCTTATTCCGTTCGTCTCCATGCCAATAAGCACCAGCCACGCCGGTGAGTTTAAAAGCCTTGATCATGCCGGTAGATGGCAGGTGGGGACCTCGGCACATGTCGACAAATTCCCCTTGCTGGTAGAGGGACACTTTACTGTCGGCAATCCCCTCGATCAATTCAACTTTATAAATTTCACCTCGTTTTCGAAAAAATTGCCGCGCCTCCTCCCGGGAAACTTCTTGACGTAGGATCGGCAGGTCCTTTTTTATGATCTCCTGCATTTTGTCTTCAATACGATGAAAATCTTCCGGGGAAAAACTTCGCTCGCGATCAAAATCGTAGTAAAAACCATCTTTGATCGCGGGCCCAATGGTAATCTTGGCATCGGGAAACAGGCTCTGCACGGCCTGGGCCATGACATGTGAGGCGCTGTGCCTTAGAATTTCTGTTCCCTGCATCGAGGACAATCCTATCCACTCCAGCTCCCCCCCTTGCTCTAATGGGACTTGCAGGTCTACGAGAGTCCCGTTTATTTTGGCCGAGACCACTTCATCAGACCGGCCTGATCTTTGATCATCAGCTAAAAGATCCCTCAGTAAAACCCCTTGGGGATAACTTTTGGTTGTACCGTCCTTGAAGTGAACCTCAATTTTGTCCATTTTTTTCAACTAATATTTTTCATCCTCAAAATAATAAAAAGGCATCATTGGGGAGATACATGATGCCTTTTCAATTGAGTGGGTTAAATTTTCGGCAGCCTCAAAATGAAATTTGTGGTAGGCACGAGGGGATTTGAACCCCTGACTTCTACCGCGTCAAGGTAGCGCTCTCCCCCTGAGCTACGTGCCTACGGTTTCTTATGAAATTTTATTCATTTTTACTGATAAAAGGTTAAATTGTCAAGAAAAATGTTAAGCTTAAAGAAGATTTTTAAGGTGCTTTATGAAAAACCATCCATTTTCTTTAATTTGTACCAACCTTTAAAGGCAATTAAAATATTTATCGAGCCGTGGTGTTTTCTTCAATTCAGGCATCTCCCGCTGAAAAGATTGTGACGTAATCCGGGCGGAAGGGCATGGAGGAAGCGGCGGCGGGCCGAAAAGTTATCCAATACGATCCCGGGGGTTTCCTCAAAAAGACGGCGGATTCGAAGGAAAGCGAAAATTTTTGGTTTTCAGTCCGCCCCGATACATGGCAGGATCACTGCCTTATGATTCCGAGAAAATGCCCTTCCGCCCGGACCTTCCGATTCCGGAATTACGGCACAGTATCGAACGGCGGGGAAATTCAATTATTTTTCAGGAAAGTATTGCTTTATTCGCTGAGGGCGTATTGACAATGGTTAGGTGGAGATTTCTCCAAAACCTCAGGAAGTTTCTTAGTTGAAAGTTTTAATACCCCTCCCTACGTATTGCAAGCCAGAAATAATTGTCAAAAAAGCTGTCCCCCAGATCAAAAAATCCATCAAAAGAGGCCAAGAAGACGAATACTTAGAAAAAAGAGCATAAATAACTGTAGAGAGTTGGAAAGCCGTAGTTAATTTACTGGCCAGTGAAGGTTGAATTTTTAAAGAGTGGGAAGTGATAAAAAGGATTAGAACCCCCAGGCAAATAATTACATCCCGGCTGATTACAATGACCGCTAACCATGCGGGAAGGATATTCAAGATCGCCAGAGTCATAAAAGAAGATGCCAAGAGAAGTTTATCCGCGGCAGGATCAAGGTAAGACCCCAATACTGTATGTTGGCGCAGAAGACGGGCTAGCAATCCGTCCACGGCATCACTGACTGCCGCGCCAATAAAGACCACCAGAGCCCAGTAAAAAAGTTGATTGATCAGCAGAATGATGAGAATAGGAATAGAGATAATCCGGGCAATGCTGAGAAGATTTGGAAAATTTAACATCGGTAAGATGATTCTTTTAAGGTTTTATCGCTTGGTCCCTTTTTTGATTCCAGCGGACCCATTCTTCCCTTTGATCCTCTTCCGCGCTGAAGGGAGTTGGCTTTTCAGGCATTCCGACTGCCGGAACGGTTACTTGCATCATTTGGGTTAGGACAATTTCTTCCCACTGCTCCTTGCTGACTTCTTCATAAGGGCGGGGGATTTCTTGGGGTCCTCTGACTTCACGGGGAGCTTTAAACCCTCCTTCCTCAGGTTTATAATCAGGTTTGACGAACGGGTTGTAAACTTCTATCGTTCCTTCGTAGACGCGAATGAGAGTAGATTTATCCGGGGCGACGTTCATGCGCCAAATCGTATCGCGCACGCCGGCAACAGCATTCGCCGAAGCGACCTCAAAGGTTTTTTTTGAACCAAAAACCTTGCGCACGTTGGCCCAGGTTTTTCCCACCGACATTTCCACTCTTACTTCCCGGGAATTGGTGCCTGGATCGAAAAAGGCGACCTTCATTTTAAATGTCGCCTTCTGGTCGAATCGTAAAATCGAACGATCCGGAAGTTGAATCTCGATTCGGGCCTTTTCCCCCGTACGGACTTCGTCCCCACGAGAGAGGAAGCTATCCACCTTTAAGAGACACCAGGAAGTTTCCCCTTGGGGTAAGACTTCGGCATTCCCTTGGAGAAAAATAACTCTCGCCTGTTCCCCACCAGACAAGGTCCCGCGGGAACCTTCAGCTATTGCTTTCGCGGGCCAAAAGCAGAATGTAACCAAAAGAAAATAGAGAAAGAAGAGATTCTTTCCCCCGCCCGACCGCATAAATTCTCTCCTCTCAGTCTCCCATAGTGAAGACTTTAACTCCTAACATCCCCTTTTGAGTTTTAGGGGGCCTTTTTCAGGTTAATCTTTAAGGTATGCCGAGATTGATTCCCAGCATAAACCTCTCGAAATTCGGGGATAAATCCGACCTTGCGAATTTCGATCCTATGGGTACCACTTTTTAGCTCGAGAGGATTACTTTCAAATTGGCTGGCCCAACCCACTTTTTCTCCGTTAACTAACACTTCGGCATCGTCCGGAGTAGCCAGGATGATAAGAAATCCTTCGTTGCCTACGCCTCGGCGGGTTTCTTGGGGGAAACCGCAGCCCATGATCAAAACCAGGATCAGACCGAAAAAAAAGTATCTCCGCATAAATCCCCCATTGTCCGAACTCTCATTTCCTACTCCCAGTTTTTTATTGTTTTACTTTCACTACGTCGTTTACCAGAAAACCGGTTCCCACCCGAACGCGGGCTTTAGTCAATTTATCCCCGACATAGCCGGTAACCGTCAATTCTCCTTTAACTCCTCCTTCTTCTCGTCCCAAGAGAACTTTGGTCTGGGGGTCATAGATTTCCTTTCCCAGAGTCTGAACGATCAGGGTATCGCCCATTTTCAAACCTACATCCCGCCCTACATTGATGTAAATGTCGCTGCCACTGACGGAAGCGATCCTTCCCGACCATTCCACATTTTGTAATTGCTGGACGAGGTTGTCCATGAACTTGGTTATGGCGGAACGCAGCGCTTCCTGCCCTAAAGTCTCGTCATAGCCCGCTCTGGTTCCTAAGCCGAAAACTTCCTGAGCCTTGCGTTCAAACTCCCCTTTTCCCGAGTCGGCGAATAACAGCTGCCCGGTGGAAGCCTCTACCACTCGAACATCGACCGTGCATTTCGCTGTTTGAACCTTTTGCTTGTAGATCCCGTAATCGGCCCCTCCCGTACTTACACCAAACTGGGAGACAGACCCCGTCACCAATGCGTTTAATCCGAGAACTCTGCCTGCCTGGGCAGCGGTTTCGAGATTGACGGCTCCCGTCTGAGCCAAAGCCTGTTCCCCGAGAACTTGTTTCATCTGGGCCCGCTCCACAATTATGAAAGCACCTGTTTTAAAGAGCTCGGTCGTCAAGATATCTGAGGCCGAGGAACCCAATCGACCTGCACCGTAGCTGCTCTTATTCACAAAGTCCACGATACCTACCCGAAGCTTTGGGCCTTTATGGGTGATCCTGGGAGCTTGGGTTACGGTTTGGGGAGCTGTGGTTTGGGCTGCCG
>JAOUFX010000198.1 GCA_029857975.1 Deltaproteobacteria bacterium
CAATATGTTTTTTGGTGGATGTTCCGGTTCAGCGGTCGCCGATGCCTCCAGCATCGGAGGGGTAATGATTCCGGAGATGACTCGGAGAGGGTATGGAAAAGGGTATAGCGCCGCGCTCAATGCCGCTTCCTCCACCATCGGCATCATCATCCCTCCAAGTATTCCCATGATCCTGTATGCCTGGGTGACGGAAGTTTCCATCCGACAACTCTTCCTGGCCGGATTCATTCCAGGGATCCTCGTAGGCGTAGCCCAGATGGCGGTGGCCGCCTATCTGGGCTACAAGCGAAAACACTATAGGGCCCCCAAACCGAGAAAAGACATCGTACTGGCCCAGTTCAGGAAAAGTCTCCCGGCCCTATTCATTCCCATCCTGGTCTTAGGGGGGATTCTGGCCGGCATCTACACGACGACGGAAGCCGCCCTGATCGGTGCGCTATACGTCCTGGCCATAGAGAGCCTTATCTATAAGGCATTCAGCGTCAAGGAAATTTTCGGCATGATGGTCGAAGCAGCCAAAGTGACCGGCGTCGTCATTTTTCTGATTGCTACCTCCATGATGCTGACCTATGTAATCGTCGTCTCCAGAATCCCGGCTATACTCCAGGCTGGCTTGGCTCAATTCGTCCCTAACGCAACGATGGCCCTGATTACGATTACCGCCATCCTCCTGGTAACCGGGTGTTTTCTGGATCTGGCTCCCTCTCTGCTCATATTTACGCCCATTTTTTATCCCTTTGCAGTGAAACTGGGGGTCAACCCTGTTCACTTGGGCGTGGTCATGACCATGGTCCTGGGAATCGGACTTTTCACGCCGCCCGTCGGACAAACGTTGTATATCTCGGCCCTCATCGCCGACACGCCCATCGAGGATGTGAGCCGGGATATCCTGTGGTTCTTATCGGCCATCGTAGTTGTCGTCTTGCTCGTGATTTTCTTTCCGCCGGTCGCGTTATGGATGGCGTCCTTTTGAATAGAACCCCCACTGGGTTGGGATCCAAAGACAGGGGAACCTCTTCCGAAAACCCCGGAAAAGTCGGGACTGAAGGAAATTAGCCAAGGCCTAAAATAGTGGATAGTGTCAGGGTGAGTGATTAGTAAAAAAATGTTTTCACTGACACGAAACCCTCACACGGACACTCTCTGTTTTCGGATTTCGGATTTACTCATTTAACTATGCATGTAAGAGTTGAACTGTGGATGTGGCTGGGCGATGAGCTGGGGAGTGATTTCCAGCCACTTTCCGAAATGCGGTCTGGCAAAGAAATGGATGTGGAAGAAGGGCTGACGGTCATCCAGCTCTTCGACCGTTTGGCCGCTCAACATCCTTTCATTGCCGAAAAGGTCTTCGACCGGAAAAGCCAGAAATTTTTTCCCAATCTCAGCGTGATCGTAACGGAGGATGGCAAAGTCGTCAGTCCCTTCATCCTTGAAGTAAGTGTGATTAAGGAAGGATATAAAATAACCGTTTTACCCTTCTATGCCGGGGGTTGAAAAGAGTTACAAGTTTTAAATTCCGAGGCGCAAAGACCCATTCGCTTTCAGAAGTCAGGGGGGGAAGGAAAAAATTTACCAGGCTGATTTCTGAATGGTTGCCCCCGAGGCATTAATAAAATGGAAATAAGAGGAGAACAGCATGAGGATTGATCAGGAAAAATGTAAAGGATGTCGGCTTTGCGCGGATTACTGTCCCGTGGGAGCGATCCAATATTTCCAGGACGAGAAAAACCCCAAAAAGAAAAAAGCCCGCATCGATGAAGAAGAGTGTGTAGAATGCGGCGTATGTTTTCGAGCCGAGGTCTGCAAGCCCCAAGCCATTTACCGCCAGGAAATAGGGTGGCCCCAGAGTGTACGTCTGGCCTTCAGTGATCCCATGGTCGAACACAAACAAACCGGCGTTCCCGGAAGAGGAACCGAAGAGATGAAGACCAACGAGGTGACCGGACGGTTCAGGAGGGGTTCTTACGGGATGGCCGTCGAACTCGGCCGACCGGGTGTGGCCGCCAGGTTGAAAGACCTGGAGAAGATCGCTATCGCTTTAGCCAAAATAGGCGTTGAATTTGAACCCAAAAACCCGGTGACATTTTTGTTCGAGGATGTAAAAACCGGAAAGCTCAAACCCGAAGTGCGGAAGGAGAAAGTCCTTTCCGCGATTATCGAGTTTGTGGTCAAACCCGATCAACTGCGTCCTGTCTTCCAGTCTTTAAAGGATATTTCTGGGAAGATAGAAAGCGTCTTTTCTCTGGACCTGATCAGCTTCCCCGAGGAAGCGGAGAAAAATCCGGCTTTAAAGGTGGTAAAGGAGATGGGGTTCCCGGTATATCCCAACGGGAAAGTTAATTTGGGGTTGGGAAAAGTTTTGAACAAATGATTTTGACTTTATTATTACTGGCACTGGCACTGACACTTTATTTTTCTTTAGGCACTTAAAGGAGACTTTATATGACCCATACCTTACATCGCACTGGAGATTTGGAGAGTATCAGGGAAGATTTTCCCATGCTGACCCATGTGGCCCGGGGGTTTAACGATAAAGATGCCGGCCCCCGGTTGAAACAGATTGCCCAGACCATGACCAAATATACGGACCTGCACTTCGGCGACTGTAAAGTCGGGAATAAGTACACCATGGACTCCGGGGAGATTATGGAGAAGCTCACCGTGGGATGCCAGGTGGTGTTCAAAGATAAAGAAAGCTTGATCGCCTGTATGAAGGAGTTGAAGAAAAAAGACCAAGGGATTTCCATCGTGGTCTCCGGGTTATTCGATGAAGTCTTCGACTGCTGCCACCAGGCAGGACTCAAGCCTCCCTTAATCGAGTTTGCTCTTGGGGTTCACGGGAATACCAAGAAGCTCTGGCCACCCGAGATTCTGGATTTCGTGACCATGTGCGGCCATGGGCTGGTCTCCGGCCGCCTGGTAAAGAAGATGGTTCAGGATATCAAGAAAAAGAAGATCACCGTGGAAAAAGCCGCTATCGAGCTGGCTAAACCCTGCCTCTGCGGAATTTTCAATCCTTACCGAGCTGCCAAACTTCTGCGGAAGATGGTGGAGAAATAATGTCGCGGCCCATAAGTTCATTGCCAAAAGCGGCAAGGAACTCAGCGGTTCTCTGCCTGGCTCTCTGGCAGCGATTGGAATTGATCAACTTATTTCTGATTTCTGAAAAGCGAGAATAGGAGGGAAAAATCATTTTGAATACGAATCAAAAGCATCGACCCAAAGTAGCCATAGTCATGGGAGACGCCACCGGCATCGGGCCAGAGCTAGTAGCTAAATCTTTGGCTACGGAAGAGACCCGCCGCCTCTGCCGCCCGGCGGTGATCGGCGACGCCCGAGTAATGGCCGAGGCGATCCAATTGACCAAAGCTTCTCTGAAGATCGTTCGCCGGAAAAATTGGGCAGAGGTTTCGGGTGACGCCGGCCTGATGGAGATGTTTGACCTGGCCAACCTTGACCCTAAAGAATACAAGAGGGGAGAAGTCAGTGCCCGGGCAGGGCAAGCCTGCCTTCAATACCTGGAATTGGGTATGGGACAACTGATGGCTGGACAGGCGGCGGCAATGGTTTTTGCCCCGCTGAACAAGCTGGCTATGCGCCTGGCTGGCTCCCCCTTCAAAGGTGAACTAAACCATTTCATAAGCTTGACCAAGGCCGAACTGGCCGGAGAGATCAATTTTTTGGAGCCCTTATGGACCTCTCGGGTCACCTCCCATGTTGGTTTTCGGGAAATCTGCGACCAGCTAACTCCCGAGGGCATCTTGCGGGCAATTACTCTTCTGCATAAAACCATGTGCCGGGCCGGACTGGAAAAGCCACGGATTGGGGTTGCGGCCCTGAACCCTCATGGGGGGGAGAAAGGCCTTTTTGGCCCGGAAGAAGAGACAATCATCCAGCCTGCTGTGGAAAAAGCAAGGCAGCAGGGGATGGAGGTTCGAGGCCCGTTTCCCGCGGATACCATCTTTGTACGGGCCCGCAAAGGTGAGTTCGAAGGCATCGTGACCATGTACCACGATCAAGGACAGATCGCTACCAAGCTTTTGGGCTTCGATCGGGGAGTGACGGTCTCCGGGGGGCTTCCGGTGGTCATTGCTACCCCCGCTCACGGGACGGCTCATGATATTGCCGGTAAAGGGATCGCCGATGTGGGAGCTTTTCAGGCGGCGTTGCGAATTGCAGTGCGCATGGGTCAAGGATTAAAGAATTGACCGCGGTCATGGATAAAAAATAACACCTTTCCCCTTAATAGTTTTTCTGCTCATAAATTTTAAATTTAATAGGATGCAGATTTGCCCTGTTAGATAGTCAACATTTAACAGGGTGAATCCGTGTCCAAAAAGGAAATTCTTATACAACCAAGGTAAAAAATAAAAAATAAAGGTGGGAGAGAAAAAATTCTTCATTGACAGCCTGGATGAGTCAAAGGATAATGAGCAGCTATTTTCAAGCCCCCGGCGTCAAAGCTCGAAGAGGGGGGCTTGCCCAAAAAGACTTCCATTGAATTTTCAAAAAGAAGGAGGAGATAGATGCAAATTAATAAAGGGAAGTGTACCGGATGCGAAGCCTGTCATCCGTACTGCACAGTAGGAGTCATTCATTCGGTGAAGAAAGATGGCGGCGAAGACCTTGTCAGTGTCATCGATCAGGATGAATGCGTAGAATGTGGCGTGTGCCATCGGGCCAATGTCTGCCCGACCGACGCGATCTATCCGGTTGAGCTCAAATGGCCTCGATCCCTGCGGGGCGTTTTCAGCGATCCTCTGACGGTGCACAAAGACACCGGGATTGCCGGCCGCGGAACCGAGGAAATGAAGACCAATGATGTTACCGGACGGATCCGCAGGGGACATGCCGGGGTGGCTATCGAATTGGGAAGGCCGGGCATAGGAACTCGCTTCCGGGATGTGGATATCATGGCCCAGGCGGTGGCCAAGGTCGGGGTCGTATTCGAACCCAAAAATCCCGTGACTTTCTTGATGGTAGATAAGAGCACGGGAAAGATCCGCGAGGATGTTCTCAACGAAAAGGCCCTTTCGGCGATTATCGAATGCGGCATAGAGATGGATAAATTGGAGAATTTGCTCTCGGTCATCAAAGCCACGGCCCCCAAGCTAAATACGCTCTTTTCTTTAGACCTTATCTGTAAAGTAGGGGAGAAAGGGGAAATGGAGACTCTGCCCATCGCCCAGAAAGTGGGCTTTACGCCCCGTCCCAACACCAAGAACAATATCGGTTTTGGCCGCCCTTTAGCGAAGGAGGAATAGGTAAATGACTCACACTTTACATCGAAGAGGGGATAACCAAAGTTTGCAGGAAGATTATGTTGTTCTGATCATGCCGGCCCAGGGCGTCAACGTCCCGGGTTCCGATGAAAAGTTGAAGAAGCTGTGGGAGATTTTTTCCCGTTACAATGTAGTAAATTTCGGCAATGGCAACCATAACAAATTCACCCTGAGTCTGAAAGACCTGAAAAAGAAGAAATCCATGATCGGCCACGCCGTCTTCAAAGATAAGGAGACGCTGACCCAGTTCGTCAAAGAGTTGAAAGAAGCCGACCTGGGCCTCTCCACGGTCCTTTCCGGTCTGTACGATGAAGTAAAGGATTGCTGCGGCAGCCTGGGAATCAAGCTGCACACGGTGGAACATTCCCTGGGGGTTCATGGCAACACCAAAAAGCTCCCCTCGGAGAATGTATTGGAGATCCACACCATGTGTGGCCACGCCCTGATCGCCCCCAAATTGATTGAAGCCATGGTCGATTCAATCAAGAAAGGTAAACAGACTCCAGAGGCTGCGGCTGAAGAACTGGCGCGCCAGTGCTCCTGCGGGGTCTTCAACCCTTATCGGGCCGCCAAACTGCTTAAGAAAATGGCTTCCTTGTAGGCCGAGGCAAAAAGACCAAGCGCGGTCCCATTACGCCTTTGATTTTTAGCTCCCTCCCAGGCCCATTGATTTTAATCTGATCTCCTTATAGCCCCCGGAGTGGAGACAAACATCGGGTAGCGCAACGCCGAAAAGATTATCCGTCGGTATAAGCTGGTCATGAAGCTGGTCAACGATACGCCCACCCGCTGAGTCATCAAGAGAAAACCGAAAATAAAGTTTTATCCGCAATCCAAAGTTAAAGTTTGCGTTGCAATCGATCTTTATCTGTGTGATACTAATGAAAAATGTCTAAAATGCTTAAAGTGCGCTAAAGTACCTAAAGTTAAAAAAAATTTTTGATCACCCGAGGACAAGGTATGGGAC
>JAOUFX010000199.1 GCA_029857975.1 Deltaproteobacteria bacterium
GTGAAGACCCCGGCAGCCACGGAAGGCACCGTAGAGTATATAAGAGCCAGGTCTTTCTCCCCGTTTTTTTTAATCCCGGCCGATATGCCCGCAGCCACGAAACCGGGAACCTTGAAATTGGGGGGGATGTCTTTGTTCATGGTAACTCCTCAACAACGCAAAACGCAAAGCGCATAGCGAAAAAATTTAAACGGTTCTTATTCTATTGAACGCTTTACGCTACGCGCTATGCTCTTTGCTTTTTTTATCTTCCATGGCATTTTTTATATTTTTTTCCGCTACCACAGGGGCAGGGATCATTACGCCCCACCTTTTTGCCCTCTCGCTTTACAGGTTGCTGTCTCTCTTCGTCCTCTCCTCCACGGCTAAGAATGAGGGGTTGCTTACGGACGGCCTCAAATTGAGCTACTTCCTGGGGGCGAGCGATCTGGACCCGGAAGAGTTTTTGAATCGTCTCCTCCTTGATACGCTGGATCAGATCCATAAACATGGCGTACCCTTCTTTCTGATATTCCTGGAGCGGGTTGCGCTGCCCATACCCTCTGAGGCCGATGCCTTCTTTCAGGTGATCCATCGCCATCAAATGTTCTTTCCAAAGGGTATCGATGGACTGGAGGTAGATTACTTTTTCCAGGTGGCCCATAGCTTCGGCGCCGAATTCGACCCCTTTCCCCCTATAGACTTCTTTGGCCTGGGCCATGACCTTTTCCCAGAGCTTCTCCCGCGTCATATTCTGGGTATCTTCAGGTCGGAGGCCGAGGCCGAAGGAGAAGAGACGCATGAGGGACTCGTTCAACCGGCGGTAATCCCATTCCTCCGCATAGGTTTTTTCATCCGCAATGGGATCAACGATTTCCTCGGCAAGCTCGGCGATGACCTCTGGGATTTCTTCGGCAACGCCATCCTGGGCCAGAACCCTTTTGCGCTGGTCATAAATCACCTCCCGTTGTTTGTTCATAACGTCGTCGTATTCCAGGAGGTGCTTGCGGATGTCAAAGTTGTGGGCTTCCACACGTTTCTGAGCGTTCTCGATCGCCCGGCTGATCAGAGAATGTTCGATGGGTTGGCCTTCTTCCATCCCCAGCCGGCTCATAACTCCCGAGATTCGTTGGGAGCCGAAGATACGCAGTAGGTCATCTTCCAGGGAAAGGTAGAACCTGGAAGTTCCCGGATCCCCTTGTCGACCGGAGCGGCCGCGGAGTTGATTGTCGATGCGCCGGGATTCATGGCGTTCGGTGCCCAGGACATGCAGCCCGCCGGCTTCGATTACTTTCCGGTATTCCTGGCTGGTGAGAGCACGCATCTCTTCCAATATTTTCCGGAAGCCCTCTGGGTCTGTGGAAAGATCCACCTTGCGGCGCAAGGCTTCCTCGCGAGCCAACATTTCGGGGTTACCGCCGAGCATAATATCCGTGCCCCGGCCGGCCATGTTGGTGGAAATGGTGAGCGCACCGAATCGTCCAGCCTGAGCAATGATTTTGGCTTCCGTTTCGTGGTATTTGGCGTTCAAGACCTGATGGGGGATCTTCTCCTGCTTGAGCATCTGGGAGAGTTTTTCGGAGTTTTCAATGGAAATGGACCCCACCAGGACGGGCTGACCCCGGCGGTGGCATTCTTTTACTTCTTCCACGACGGCTTTGTATTTCTCCCTCTGGGTGCGATAGATGACATCGGAGAAATCCTGGCGGATCATGGCCATATTGGTGGGGATGACCATAACATCCAGTTTGTAGATTTTCTTAAATTCCGGGGCCTCGGTATCCGCCGTACCCGTCATGCCGGCCAGTTTTTTGTACATGCGAAAGTAATTTTGAAAGGTGATCGTCGCTAAGGTTTGATTCTCCTCCGCGACCTTCACTCCTTCCTTGGCTTCGATCGCCTGGTGCAAGCCGTCACTCCAGCGGCGTCCGGGCATCATCCGGCCGGTGAACTCGTCGACGATGATCACCTGGCCGTCCTTGATCACGTAATTGACGTCTTTCTGGAAAAGCCAGTGGGCTTTGACGAGCTGGTGGATGGTGTGGATGCGTTCCGAAGTCTGCCGGTACTGGTTTTCCAGGGCTTGCCGGGCTTCGATTCTTTCGGGCGGGGTTAGTTGATCATTGCTGTCGATGGTCAGATATCCTTCTTCCAGCGCAGGAACAACAAAGGCATCCGCCCGTCCCCGGGAGAGAAGCTCTAAGCCTTTTTCCGTCAACTCCACGGCGTTCGACCGTTCATCAATGGCACAGAAGAGTTTGTCGTCAAATTGAGAGAGTATTTTTTGACCGGAAAGGTAAGACTCCAGGCGGTCGATGCGGGTCTTGAGGGCGGGTTTTTCGGCTATGAGATCCAGGAAACGAGGATTTTTCGGATCCCCGCGCTTAACCAGTAAGAGTTGTTCAATAACGGCTTCGCTTTCTGGCTCTTTTTCAAGAAGTCGGATGGCTTCGTCGAAAATGGTCTGGATGAGGCGGCTTTGATTCTGGTGCAGACGGATGACCACCGGCTTCAGCTCTTCATAGTATCCTTCGTCTATTTGCTCGACCGGACCGGAAATGATCAGCGGAGTCCGGGCTTCATCGATAAGGATGGAATCGACCTCGTCCACGATGGCATAGTTCAGCTCCCGCTGGACCATGTCTTCAATACGGAACTTCATGTTATCGCGCAAGTAATCGAACCCGAATTCATTGTTCGTGCCGTAAGTAATGTCGCAGCGGTAGGCTTGTTGGCGTTCCAGATCGTCTAATTCATGGACGATGACGCCCACCGCAAGGCCCAGAAAATTGTAAATGGCACCCATCCAAGCCGCATCACGCTTGGCCAGATAATCGTTTACCGTAACCACATGGACGCCCTTGCCGGTAAGGGCGTTTAAGTATACGGGCAGGGTAGACGCCAAAGTTTTCCCTTCGCCGGTCTTCATTTCGGCGATTTTCCCCTCGTGGAGCACTATGCCTCCCACCAGTTGGACGTCGAAATGGCGCTGGCCCAAAGTGCGGCGAGCGACTTCCCGGACCACGGCAAAGGCTTCGGTCAGCAGGTCGGCAAGAGTTTCCCCCCCGGCAAGGCGCTCGCGAAACTCCGCGGTTTTAGCCTGAAGCTGGCTGTCGCTTAACTGGGCTACCTCTGGCTCCAGTTCGTTGATGGCCCTGATCAGAGGTTTCAGACGGTTGAGCTCCCGCTCATTCTTACTGCCGAATATTTTTTGGAGGGTATTGAAAAACATATTATTAATTTTAACGCCAAGAACGCCGAGCAAAAAGGCCCTTTTGGCTCTGCGGCCTCTGCGGTGAAATTGGAAAGTAAATCAAACAAAAACCCCGATAAAGACTTGCTTATCGGGGTTGAACCTTCAAACCCGTTTAATATAATAGCATATTTATAATAACAGAGGAAGAGAGAATATGTTCTGCGTGCCTCCCGCCTGAGCTTGGAACTATTAACGATGAAACCCGTTAATAAAAAATGGGCGGTGGCAATGGAATTATGTTGCTTGGTTAAGATAGCGGGCTGGGTTGACTGGGTTATTATGGATGCGGACTTCGTAGTGGAGGTGAGGTCCGGTACTGTTGCCAGACATGCCCACGGATCCGATCGTCTGCCCTTTTATTACTTTTTCCCCGGTTTTGACGAAAAAGTCTTTCAGGTGGCTGAACATGGTGGAATATCCATGGCCGTGATCAAGGCAAATCAACCGTCCGTATTCTGATTCACGTTCGGCGAAATTGACAACTCCATCTGCAGGGGCGACTACCATTGTTCCTATGGGTGCAGAGATATCGATTCCTTTATGGGGACGAATTCCCCCGGAAGAAGGGGAAAGACGAGTATCTCCAAATCTTGAAGAAACCCGTCCTAATACCGGCCATAGAGAAGGCGTGGCTAAGAGAAACGATTTTTGAGCTTGAAGGAACTCCTGGAGTTCCTTCAAGCTTTTTTCTCTCTGGAAAAATTCTTGACGCAGGTTCAAAAGGTCATGGTGCAGGCGGCTGACCAGTCTATTTCTTTCCTTGTCCAGAATGGAGACCTCTTCCTCCCGGGCAATAAGGGACTCCTCCCTATCTTCTTTTTTTACAGAAGAGGTCGTTTTCCTAAAAACTTTCGGGGTAACTTTTTTTGTTTTTTCCAGCTCGATAACTTCTTTCAGGTCTTGCTCAACCTGTTTTTCCATCTCCTTGAGCTTTCCTAATTGCTCTTCCAAAGAAGAGATTTTCCCCCTAAAAGATCGGATTTCGGCCTCCCGGGAGCGGATTTCTGCCTCTTGGGCATGGGTTTCCATATGAATGGCTTGAAGTTCGACCACCTTTTTCTTGAAGTTCACATATTGATAGACCATAAAGCCACAAATAATGATAAAAATTCCCAGGGTTCCAGCCGCAATTTTTAAGGTCAGAGGAGAGAGGATAAACTTTTTGACTTTAGCGGCCTTTTGAGAAGTAATCAGGATTGTGTAATCCTTTTTGACCAACCTTCACCCCCGGAAAAAAATTTCCCTCTGCACCCGAAAAAAGCCGGATTCGCCTTCCATTGGGAACGATCTGGATGAACACTTAAAATATTTTCTTTGAAGGGTTTTCATTTACCACGAGGGCTTTTTCCTGTCAAGACTTTTTTCTTCCATTTTTTAAAAAGGATTTGAATCTATTAATTTTTTTCAAAATTGACCGCTACCTCTTAGACTTCCAGGAGGACCGCTACTTCGTCGCATTCGGGAAACTTCACGCATTTGATACAGTCGGCCCAAATCTTATGTGGGAGGGCGCTCTTATCCACGACTTTAAACCCAAACTTATGAAAAAAATCTGGTTTGTACGTTAAGGCAAAGATGCGGTAAAGGCCGAGGCTGATAGCTTCAGAGAGACAGGCCTCAATAAGCTTGGTCCCGATGCCCTGTCGATTATATTCTTCCCGCACAACCAGGGAGCGGATTTCAGCCAGGTCTTCCCAACAGATGTGCATGGCACAGGTCCCGAGGATTTGCCCCTGGCTCCCCTCTTGGTAAACGTAATAGTCCCGTAAATTGTCATAAAGCTCACTGAGGGAACGGGAAAGCATCTCTCCTTTTTTAGCTGCCAGCTCGATCAGCTTCTGGATTTGCCGAACATCGGAAATTTTTGCTTTGCGGATACTCATGTTGGTAATTACCACCTAAATTGAGCGATTTTTTTACACCACAGAGATCTCAGAGGATAATTTTCCTCTGGGCCCTCTGTGGTGCAGAGCCTTTTTTAGGTACCGTAAGGCGTGAGGGGGCAAGGTTATTACCTCTTAAGAGCAGTTTTGAGCATTTCCCGGGCGTGGTCAAGGGTTTTTTCCGTAATTTTAACTCCTCCCAGCATACGGGCGATTTCCTGCTCCCGGTTTTCCCCTTGTAGGTGATTTACTTCCACGACGGTCCTTCCGCCCTGGATTCTTTTGAACACCTTGAAATGGGTATCGGCAAAAGAGGCTATGGGGGCCAAGTGGGTTATACAAAAAACTTGATGTTCCCGGGAAATTTCTTTAAGCTTGCGACCCACGACTTCGGCAATTCCCCCTCCGATGCCCGCGTCCACCTCGTCGAAGACCAGGGTCTTAATCCAGGTTTCCTCGGCGAAGATCCGTTTCAGGGCCAACATAATCCGGGAGAGCTCTCCCCCGGAAGCGATCTTGGCCAGAGCTTTCAGGTCTTCCCCCGGATTGGGGGAGATGAGAAATTGTACCCGGTCCATTCCATTTTGATCCAATCGCGGAGAGATATTTTGGCCTTGCTCTCCCTTTTCTGATAAGACTTCTTCCACCGCGATTTGAAAACGAACTTTTTTCATGCCCAGGGTGGAGAGTTCGACCTCCACTTTGGAGCCGAGCTCCTGCGCGACCTTTTTCCTCTGCGAAGAGAGTTCTTGCGCTTGAGAAAAAGCCCGGGCATAGAACTCGGCGGTGCTTTTTTGGAGCTCAGAAATTTTTTCCCCCAGGCCTTCCAGGCTTTTCTTTTCCTGGTCGATCCTTTCTTGGTGGGCCAGGATTTCTGCCAACGAAGGACCGTATTTTTTTTTAAGTTTCGTGATCTCATCCAGGCGCGATTCGACGATTTCCAAGCGCCGGGGGTCAAAATGGATTTTTTCGCGGTAAGCCCGCAGCTCGGAAGCCACGTCTTCCGCTTGAAAAAGGATCGATTCGATTAAGGACGCCAAAGAGCTGAGAGAGGGATCCATTTTCGTTCCCTCCCGCAGACGCTGCCGAATGGACTTCAGGCGCTCGACCACCGA
>JAOUFX010000200.1 GCA_029857975.1 Deltaproteobacteria bacterium
TGATTCTGAATCACTTCCGGAGAATTGCGGAGGCTACCGACCTCTCCCTTATCGTTTTTGCCTACGCCGTAGCTGGAGGATTGGGCTATACAACAGAGACCCTGCTGCAACTTGCCGAAGAAATTCCTCAGGTCGTGGCTGTCAAGGATGGATGTAACGTCCCCGTGCAGCACGAGAGAAACATTCGATCCCTGCATAGTTTGGGAAGACCGCTGTCGGTGTTAACAACTCATTCGGCGTGGCTTATGGCTTCGCTGGTTATGGGGGTTGACGGACTTCTATCCGGGGCAGGGAGTGTCATCGCAGATCTGCAGGCCCAACTCTGGCGGGCCGTCCAAGCTAAGGATTTAGCCTCAGCCCAGGCTCTGAATGATCGCATATGGCCAATGACCAATGTGTTTTACGCCGATCCTCGTGTCGATATGCACAACCGAATGAAGGAAGCCTTGGTCCTGCTCGGGCGGCAAAAACATGCTTATGTTCGTCCTCCACTCATGAAACTTTCTAAGGGGGAGATCCATAGCATCCGTCAGGGTCTAATCCAAGGAGGGTTGTTAAAATAAAAAGAACAAAATCGAATAAAGATAAAGGAGGATGAACAAGCTCATGATGCAGATCAAAAAAGTTGGTATAGTCGGCTTGGGAACTTTGGGAACCCAAATTGCCATTCAGGCCGCTCATTATGGATACGATGTCAGGGGCTACGATTTGGACCCGGAGATTTTTCAGCAGACCATCCAGAAAATCAGGGGGATGATGAAATTTCTGGGGAAAAACCCCACCATGGGTGCGGAAGAGTGGGAGAAGGGGGCCGGAAAGGTCAAGCTGGCCGAAGATTTGGCCGAGACGGTAAAGGATGCGGAATTGGTCATCGAGGTGGTACCGGAAGTCCTCGAACTGAAGCGAAAAGTCTGGGCCCAGATCGATTCCCTGGCCCCCAAAGGCGCTCTTTTAGCCACGAACAGTTCTTCCATTCCCGTCTCCCGCATCGAAAGCGCCACTCAAAGGCCGAAGAATTGTCTGAACATCCATTTCTACATGCCGGCGGTGGGATGGACCATCGTTGATGTGATGGGCGGGACCCAAACCCCTCCGGAGGTTCTGGAGACGGCCAAGCAATTCATCCGGTCCATTCAGTGCATTCCGCTGACGGTGAAAAAAGAAATCCTGGGGTTCTGCTTCAACAGCGTTTGGCGGGCGATCAAAAAGCAAACCCTTTATCTGTGGGGTGAGGGGTTCGTCGACTTCCGGGATGTTGACCGGGCCTGGATGGTGATGTTTACTCCGACACATGGGCCGTTTTTCCTGATGGACCTGGTCGGTCTGGACGTGGTGTACGACATCGAGATGTCCTACTACAACGAATCCAAGGACCTCAAGGATTATCCGCCGAAAGCGCTAAAAGACATGATTGATCGGAAAGAACTGGGGGTGAAGACAGGAAAGGGTTTTTACACCTATCCGAACCCGGAGTTCGGCCGGCCGGATTTTCTGCAAGGATAAAGGTGGAGAACGCCAAAGGCAGAGCGCAGGGCAAAAAAAAGAAATTTAGTTGGAATCAATCTCCTTTCCCTTCCAAGGAGGCAAACTCTTTCAACAGCTCTTTCTGGCGCTTATTCAACTTGGTTGGGACCTTGACCAGGATCTGGATATGCTGGTCGCCTTTTCCGAAACTATCCAGGCGAGCAATTCCCTGGCCTCGCAAAGTGAATACCTGGCCACTCTGGGATCCGGGGGGAATGGGAAGCTTCTTGGACCCATTCAGAGAGGGAACCTCAATTTCTGCTCCCAGGGCGGCCTGGGTGAAAGAGATGGGGATCTGGCATAAAATGTCATCGCCATGGCGTTCAAAAAAGGAGTGGGGTTCTACGTGTAAAACAACGTAAAGATCTCCTGACCGGCCGCCCCGTTCGCCTTCCCCTCC
This sequence comes from Deltaproteobacteria bacterium, assembly GCA_029857975.1. The sequence continues at coordinate 1,925 of JAOUFX010000200.1, forward strand.
TTCTCCGGAAACCTTCAAACGATTCCCTGTATCTACTCCCGCCGGGATTTTGATGGGTATTTTTTTAGATTTTTTGACTTTCCCGTTACCCCGGCACTCTGAACATGGGTGGGGAATAGAAGACCCCTGACCGCGGCAGCGTGAGCACGTAGTCCGAAGGGTAAAAAAGCCTTGGGAATGAGTAATTTGTCCGCTTCCATGACAAGCGGCGCAAGTCTCTTTCTTGGTTCCCGGCTGGATACCCGTTCCTTTACAGGCATTACAAGATTCAGGGCGTTCGATTTCAATTTCCGTCTCTTTGCCCAAGGCTGCATCCATAAATGAAATCGTTAAATCATAACGAAAATCCGGCCCTTTGCGGGGGCTGGCGGAGCGGCGACGCCCTGTACCAAAGCCGAAAAAATCCTCAAAAATATCACTGAAACTGGTAAAAATGTCTTCAAAACCGGTAAACCCGGAAAATCCCATCCTCCGGACACCTTCGTGGCCATAACGATCGTAGAGATCTCTTTTTTCCGGGTCACGGAGAACCTCATAGGCTTCGGAAGCTTCTTTGAACTTTTCCTCGGTCTCTTTATTTCCTGGGTTGCGATCGGGATGATATTGAAGGGCTAACTGGCGATAGGCTTTTTTAATCTCGGCCTCCTGGGCATTCCGCGGCACTCCCAGGATTTCGTAATAGTCTCTTTTAACCATAAATCCTTGGCAATCTCCTCTTGAATGAATATTAGCATTTTAAGGCTCAATGTCAAGTTGGGGAAAATATTTTCCCGTTTTCAGTTTTGTTTTATCTCACCCAAAAAAGGCGATTCACCCCAGAGGGCACAGCGCGGCAGAGCCGCAACCAAAAGAAATCACCCCCTCCCACCCCTCCCCCTCGAGGGGGAGGAATAGGGTGGGGGGGATTGCTTAACAAAATTTCAAGAATTTGAACGTTAGTAGTATAGAGAAAATATTGAGCTTATTTTGTTTTTTAACTATGAAATTATTCTCTGAGATCTCTGTGGTGTAAAAAAATCGCTCAATTTAGGTCAGTTAAAAATCGCTTTTTAGTGAGGAAACAATTTTTTTTGCAGATTAGGAAGGTTGACCATAGGGCCAAAGCTAAATGCGCAAGGGCAATCTTCCCGGGGAGGATCGACGGTGTGGGAAGCAGGGTGTTTTGGCCGGGAGTAAAGACTTCAAGTCATTTTAACGACGATATCCCCAATCAGGTTGGCTGCTTCGTCACCCCGGTCGGCGGCATTGGAAAGATGGCGGTAGATTTCCCGCATCTTGAGCATGTAAACCGTATCCGTTCCCTTGAAAAGATTGGCCAGGGCTCGATGATAAGCCTTCTCCATTTCGTTCTCAAATGCTTTCGCCTTGGTGGCATGTTCTAAAGCAATATTGGGGTATTTCTGGATTAAGCGGATGGCATCCTTCAGCTCCCGCGCGGCTTTACGCAGGATGTCAATCATCTCGATGATGAAAGGGTTCGGATTCACTTCGTAAATTTCCATTTCGTCCACGGTTCGATCGGCATAGTCCATAACATCGTCAATGGCCCGGGAAAGAGAAAAGATATCTTCCCGATCAAAGGGGGTAACAAAGGTTTGGTTGAGTTCCTCGATGAGGATACGCCGCAGTTCATCGGCCTCCTGCTCAATTTCCTTCACTTTTCCTCTTGTTTTGCCGTCGGCCCCTTCAGCCCAGATGTAAAGAGCATCAAGACCTTCCAGGACCTTGTCGGCTTGAGCGTGCAGTAGCTCACAAAAGTCACATTTCTTTTTCCGCAACCACGGCATTTCAGATTCCTTTGCTTGGATTTTTCATGAATGATATTGTAGGCCGGGATGCTTAACCTGTCCAGGATATTTTATATCCATCTTCTGATAATAACAAGAATCAAAGCTGAAAGGACGGCTGCCCCCGGTATGGTTATAATCCAGGTGAAAAAAATTTGTCGGCCAACCCCCCAACGTACGGCCCCGAGACCTTGAGCAGACCCCGCCCCCAGGATTGAGGAAGAAACAATCTGAGTGGTACTCACCGGAAAACCGAAGAAAGAGGAGAGGTAAATGATTATCGAAGAGCAAGCTTGGGCGCTGAATCCATGGATAGGCCTCACCTTATAAAGCTTCGTTCCCAGAGTTTTCATGATCCGCCAACCTCCCGAGCTCACCCCTAAGGCTAAGGCCAAAGAGCAAGCCAAGATGACCCATAAGGGCACGTAAAAAACATATCCTGGCAATGGCTGGTATATTTTGCCGATCGTCTCCGGGGAGATTTTGTGCAAGATAATGAGGGCAAGACTAATCATCCCCATGCCTTTTTGGGCGTCGTTGGAACCGTGGCTCAAACCTAAGGTAATCGAGGTTAGAATCTGTAATCTTTTGAGGATGTAGTTGGCCCTGGTGGGCTTGAAGTTTTCAAATAGGGCGAGAATTTTTTTGGTGGCGTAATGACCGGCAATTAATCCCAAAACGGGGGTGAGGATGAGGATTCCCAGAACCTCTAAAACCATGGTCCAATGGATCTTATGAACACCGGAGCCCATCACCACAGCCCCTACAAGGCCGCCAATCAGGGCATGAGAGGAACTGGAAGGCATTCCAAAGAACCAATTCCCCAGGTTCCATAGAATGGCCCCAATAATCGCCGAGAATATGGCGGCCAGGGAAATGTCTTGGGGACTTACGATCCCCTTGCCGAGGGTGTGGGCAACGGCCGTTCCCAAAAACAACGCCCCGATTAATTCGAAGCAAGCTATGATCAGGAGAACTTTGCGAGGCTCCATAGCCCCAGTGATGACCGAAGTGACCACCAGAGTGGCCGAATCATTCAACCCGTTGCTGAATTCGAAGAGAAGAATAATAGCAATCAACCCAAGAACGATGATCAAAGCGTGGGCTTCCAAAATTTTACTCTCCGTAAGCCTGGCGGAGGATCTGCGCAGGATGAAAGGTTTGCACGCCGGTTTGGCTCCCAATCTGCATGCGGCAGGCTTCACAATCGGAAATAACCTTTTGGACATTCCATCGGCGGATCACCTGAAAAATTTCTTCCCCCACCTCCCGGGCCACCGCGTATTTTTCCCGCTTCAAACCGTAAGTTCCCGCCAAACCACAGCACCCTTCAGGAAGTTCAATGACTTTCAGTCCGGGAATCAGGGAAAGCAGTTCTAAGGCCGGAAGACCTATTTGTAAGGCGCGCAGATGACAGGGGACATGGTAATAATAAGTGTCCTTTATTTCCCGCAAGTCTGTCTTCAGTTTGCCCTCCTCATGCAATTGGAGCAAGAATTGGGATATTTCATAAAGATTTTCAGCCACGGCGGATGCCCCTGGGAGGTGCAGGATGTCTTTGTATTCCCGGCTTAAAGTCATGCCGCAACTTGGCGAAGAAAAGACGACTTCTACCCCATCTTCGACCGTTTTTTGCAAGGCCTTTAGATTTTTCTCCCCCATTCTGGCGGCCAAAGCAAAAAACCCGTTACTGATCAAGGGAAGCCCACAACATTCTTGCTGAGGCAGGAAGACTTGGAACCCGTTCTTTTCCAGAATTTCTACTACGCTCCGCCCCAGGGATGGTTCGATATAGTTGGTATAGCAGCCGTAGAAATAAGCAAGGGGTTTCCCTTTTACCAGCTTCCTGGAATGGAACCATTGGGCAAAAGTCTGGCGATGGAAAGATGGCATTTTTGCCCGGCGATCAATTCCCAGGCCGCGGTCCAGAAGCCAGCGGAAAAAGGTCCATCCATTGATCCAGTTAGAAAGGGGTTCCCCCCAGCTTCCTAACTTTTCCAGGAGATAAGCATGGCCAAGGAGCCAGTCCCTGAAAGAAGGCCTCTGGGTTTTCCCTATGGCAAGGCGGGAACGAATATGCAACTCCGGAATGGGTACATTATGGGGGCAGACCCGCTCGCAAATTTTGCAGTAATCGCAGAATTCAAGCCATTCCGCAGGAATGGCTTTCCCCTTTAGGCGGAAACGTTCAGCATCGGGACCGGCGAGTTTAGGGCCCGGAAAAAGGCTTGTAGCTCTCAACACCGGACAATAGGCGTTGCAGATGGAACACTTGATGCACTGATCGATATTGGATTTCATAAAAACCTTTTCACCGCAGAGAACGCAGAGAGCGCCGAGACATTCCTCAAATAAAACCTTAAAAATATGTTCTTAAAATATCTATCATCTCCGCGATCTCGGCGTGCTCCGCGGTGAAATTATTTTACCCCGGCGGCCAGTTTCCCTGCCAGGTATCCCGTAGAGATGGCTATCCCACCTCCCGATTTTTCTGACATCGAGTCTCCATG
>JAOUFX010000201.1 GCA_029857975.1 Deltaproteobacteria bacterium
CTTTACGATGTTCCCCTCCTCGTCCACAACGGGCTGGTCCCCAAAAATTTCGGGATCGTTCTGCAGCGGAGGAAGGTGGCGATAAACTTCCTCATCCCAAGCTGCGGTCGACGGCCAGTCGGGAAAGAGAGTAAGAAGGTGGATTTCTTCTCGCGTTTGCACTTCCATCCCTGGAATGACTTTCAGCCCCCGCTGCTCTCCCAAGCGCATCACGACCCGTACGTTCTGAGCCGTGTTATGGTCCGTGATGGCGATGATGTCCAGACACTCTTTCTTGGCTCGTTCGACAATCTCCCGGGGTGAGAGGTCCAAGTCAGCGCAAGGGGAGAGGCAGGTATGAATGTGCAGGTCCGTGCAATATTCTCTCAACATCTCTGCTGGAGCTCAGTGAACTGCCCTTTTTGGAATGGCCAAGAGTTAGATGATCAGTCCTTGCTCCTGAACCCTATCTATTGCCGGCGAATATAGATCTCCAGAAAAGTGCCCTGGCCGACCACCGAACGGATATGAAATTCGTCCGAGTTCTTTTTTATGTTGGGCAGCCCCATCCCCGCTCCGAAACCCATCTCCCGGATTTCCGGAGAGGCGGTGGAATATCCTTCTTTCATGGCCAATTCTATGTTTTCAATTCCCTCTCCTTCATCTTCCACGCTGATGTGTAACACTTCGGGATTTACGGAAAGGGTCAAAGTTCCTTTTCTGGCGTACCAAACGATATTCATTTCCGCTTCATAGATTGCAATGGTTGCCCGCCGGATGACTTTATTGGCCACCCCCAATTCCTGCAAAATTTTCTTTACTTTGCTGGACACTTCTCCCGCATTGGTAAAGTCTCCCCCGCTGATCGGAAAGGTTTCTTGGAAGCAGGGCTCAGCGCCCATCAACCGCTAAACTCCCTTCCTCAGCCTCGGAGCATCCCGGAAGCCCGCGCCGGTAGAGGAGGCCGCAGGCTTCATACATAGGCAAGTCCGTGAGCATCATGGGAATTTTTTTTTCCATCGCCAACGCAATGGTTTCCCGGTCAGGCTCCTTACCCCGGACGAAGACCAAGGCCCTGATGTTAGCCATCTCTGCTGTCCGGACGACCTGAAGGTTGGTCAGGCCGGTCAGGAGCAGAGAGTCCTCCTTGGTGAAGGCCAAGACATCGCTCATCAGGTCGCATCCGCAGGCCATCTTAACGTCCAGCTGTAAGTCCTGGGGAGCGACGATCATCTGGGCATTAAGAATTTCTTTGACTTCCTGCAGGGTCATCCCCGTCACTCCTATTCTGGCATCATTCGTCGTTCTATCCCCAATCCCCAAGCTTCCGTTGCGCCAGTACTCGAAAACGAGTTGAACGTTAGCACAGAAAAATACCTCTGTCAAACCGGGTATCTGACCCAGCCCTCTTCATTCTTACAGAATCTGTAACAGTTTAGCCCTTTGAAAAAATTGGCTAAACTTCAATGCAAAATGCAAAAGTTAAATTGAAAATTTCAAAATGATTAGGATTTTGCAGAGAATTTTGCATTTTTCAATTTGCAATTTTCACGTTTTAATGAAATTAAGCGCTTCTTTTCAAAACGCTAAATTGATCCCAGAATCCTGGTTAGTGGCCAGAAGTTCTTGGCGATGAGCGCAAGCAGCATCGGCATAAAGATTTTGGAATTCGGATTGTGGATTTCGGAATTTTTTTCAACGATTCCACATTCTGCATTCCGCAATTAAATAAGGCCAGCGCCTGCGAGTGGTTCACATCAAGGCCAGGATGGACTGCTTGGCCAGATTCAGGTAATGGGAGGGGGTAATTCCTATCTGAAGGGTGCCGAAAACAGCAATGATGAGGGCAATGACCATGGCCGGAGATGGGTCCAATCTGGCCAATTCCTTTTCCGGATTACGCATATACATCATCACGGTTACGCGCAGGTAGAAGAAAACCGACAAGGCGCTGTTCAAGACGCCAATGATGGCCAGGCCAAGGTACCCTGCTTTAACCGCCGCGCTGAAGATATAAAATTTGCCGACAAAACCGGCCGTAGGAGGAATTCCCGCCAGGGAGAACATGAAAATAGCCATGACCGCTGCCAGCAGTGGGTATTTTGACGCCATCCCACTGTAATCGCTGAGGATGATGTTTTCCTCACCCTTTCTTCCATAGAGAATGATGACCCCAAAGGCTCCCAGATTCATGAAGGCATAGGCCAGGATATAATAAAGGACACTCGCTGTAGCCAGTTCGTCAGCGGCCACCATGGCCACCAAGATATAACCAGCATGGGCGATGCTGGAATAGGCCAGCATGCGCTTAATGTTCTTCTGGGCAATCGCCACTACATTTCCTATGGTCATCGTCAATACGGCCAAAACCCAAAGGATCCAGACCCAATCCGTTTGCAGGGAGGATAAGGCGTAAAGAAATACCCGCAGGAAAGCGGCGAAACCAGCGGCTTTGGGCCCCACAGACATAAAGGCGGTTATCGACGTGGGAGCCCCTTCGTACACATCGGGCGTCCACATGTGGAAAGGAACGGAGGCTACTTTGAACCCGAATCCGACAATCAGCAGTCCCATACCGATGAGGAGAAGAGGGTCGGGCAGGGAAGGAATCTTGCGGACGAACTCGTAGATGCCTTTCAGATTGGTCGTTCCCGTCGCCCCATAGATTAAGGCGATGCCGTAAAGTAAGAATCCGGTCGAGAAGGCGCCCAAGAGAAAATATTTGAGGGATGATTCGTTCGATTTGGGGTTGGTGCGGAAGAAACCGGCCAAGACGTAAATCGAGAGGGAAAAAGTCTCCAGGCCCAGGAAAATGATGATCAGGTCGGCGGCGGAGGCCATGAACATCATACCCACGGCAGCAAACAAAACCAGGACGTAATACTCGCCGTGATCGAACCCTTCCTCCTTCAGGTAGCGGATGGACATCAGGACGGTAAGGGCCGTGGTGATCAAAAATATGATCTTGAAAAAGAGGGAATAATTATCGGTTACCACCATGCGGTTAAAGGCGTATTCAGGCTTGCCCCAGAGGCTGTAGCAAAGGATCAAAGATACGCCAATTCCCACCAAGCTGAGGTAAGGGATGACTCCTCGGGTAGTTGGTTTGGACACAACGCTGAGAAGTAAAAGCACCATAGCCGTGATGCTCAGGGTTAGCTCAGGCCCGATTGCCGCCCAATGGATTTCGGGGATAACCACGTTCATGAAAAATTCCTCCACTTTATCTTTTAGACTCCACCTGCGCGATGCGGATTTTGTCTCCTTCCGGAAGGGTTAAGCCAGCCTGGTATTTGGTATTTACCTGGGTCAAATAACCTTTTACCGTCGGCTCCATGCGGCTGAGGAAGGGCTGGGGATAGATTCCGATCCAGAAGATAAACAGCGTAACACAGCTGAGGACCAGCACTTCCCGCGCCGAGAGATCTTTAAGAACCTTATTTTCCGGCTTGGTCAATTCGCCAAACATTACTCGCTGGTACATCCAGAGCATATAGGCCGCGGCCAGAATAATCCCCGTAGCCGCAATCACGGCATAGATGGCCGTGGACTTGAAGGTTCCGATCAGGATTAAAAATTCTCCGACAAACCCGTTTAGTCCGGGGAGACCGATGGACGAGAGGGTAACCACGATGAAGAAGGCCGCGAAGATGGGCATCTGTTTCCAGAGGCCTCCAAAGTCTTCGATCATCCGCGTATGCCGGCGTTCATAAATCATGCCCACGAGCAAGAACAGAGCACCGGTGGAAAACCCGTGGTTGAGCATCTGCAGAATTCCGCCTTGGATCCCCTGCAGGTTCAGGGCGAAGATGCCGAGCATCACGAACCCCAGATGGGAAACCGAAGAGAAAGCGATCAATCGTTTGAGATCCTTTTGCACCAGGCAGACCAGGGCTCCGTAAATGATCCCGATGATGGCCAGAATTGAAACCAGGGGCACCAGCTGGTAGGAGGCATTCGGGAAGAGGGGGATACTGAAACGCAGGAAGCCGTAGGTTCCCATCTTCAATAAAACCGCGGCCAGCAAAACAGAACCCACCGTAGGAGCCTCGGTGTGGGCATCGGGTAACCAGGTATGGAAAGGGAACATCGGGACTTTGATGGCAAAAGCCAGGCCGAAAGCCAAGAATAACCAGAACTGCGCGCTGATGGGGACTGGCAACTTATAGAGCTGCAGCAGGTCAAAAGTATAAGTTCCGGTGGTGGCGGCGTTATGGAAGTATAGAACCAAAATGGCCACGAGCATTAAAACGCTTCCCACCATGGTGTAAATGAAGAACTTGATGGCGGCATAGATGCGGCGTTTGGGATTGCCCCAAATTCCGATCAATAGGTACATGGGGATGAGCATCACTTCCCAGAAGACGTAGAAGAGGAAAAGATCCAAGGCCACGAAAACCCCGATCATCCCGGTTTCCAGGAAAAGAAGGCAGATCATGAACTCCTTGACCTTTTCCTGGATATCGCTCCAGCAAGCGATCACGGAGATAAAGGTAAAAAAGGTGGTCAGCAGGACGAGGAACAAACTAATGCCGTCGATCCCCAGGAAATAGCTCATTCCGTACTCCGGGATCCACGGAGCCTTCTCCACAAACTGCATGGCCGGGGTGTCCAGCCGGAATTGGAAGAAGAGGGGGAGAGAGACGGCGAATTCCAGCAGGGTCACGATGAGCGTGACCCAACGGATGGTTTCTTTTTTCTCCTTGTTCAAGAAAAGGAGAATAGCGGCCCCTAACAGGGGAAAGAAAGTGACCCAGGTAAGTAGGGGAAAATCCGTCTGGCTCATCAATATTACCTCGCTTAAGCTGTCAGCATTCAGGAATCAGCTTGCAGCTTCAACACATTTTTGGCTGATTGCTGACGGCCGATCGCTGATCTCTTATTTACCAAAAATGAAATACCCGATCACGAAAACGACGCCCACCAGAATGGAAAGGGCATAATTTTGCACATATCCAGTTTGTAAACGCTTGAAAACCTCGCTGCCACCGCGGACAACGGCACCCACCCCGTTTACCGTACCGTCCACCAGAATGTCGTCAAAAATCTTCCAGAGGAAGACGGAGAAGCGGATGAGGGGACCGACAAAGAAGAAATGGTAGATTTCATCCACCCAGTATTTATTGGCGATTAATTCATAAGGAACTTTGTAGCTCTCGGCCAGGCGGTCTGGTAAACCGGGTTTTTTGATGTACATCCGGTAGGCCAGAAGGATGCCCAAACCGGCAATGGCCATGGAGACAATCATCATCGCCACCTCAAATCCCACAGCATGGTGACCGGCCTCAGCGGTTTTGGACGCGGCGAGCGCAGGCGGCGAGGCCAAGACCGGCGAGAGGAATTCGTTAAATCGATTCCAACCCTCTACAATAGGGAAGCCGATGAATCCGCCGATGGTGGCAAGAATCGCCAGGAGGATCAAGGGTACCGTCATCATTCCCGGCGACTCGTGGAGATGATGGGCAACCTCGTGATCCACCCGGGACTTACCGTGGAAGGTCATAAAGAGAGCCCGGAACATGTAGGTGGCGGTCATGAAAGCAGCAATAGCCCCCACCAGCCAAAAGCCCAGCCCCCCTTCGGTCAGGGCCTTCCATAAAATTTCGTCCTTGGAGAAGAAGCCGGCAAAGGGAAAAATTCCGGCAATGGCCAAGGTAGCAATTAGAAAGGTCCAGTAGGTGCGGGGCATGTGGGGTTTGAGCGCACCCATCTTGCGCATATCCAGTTCCCCCGCCAGGGCATGCATCACGCTGCCTGCGCCCAAGAAGAGCAAGGCCTTGAAAAAAGCATGGGTCACCAGGTGAAAGATGCCGGCGGTGAAAGCTCCCACACCGCAGGCCAAGAACATGTACCCCAATTGGCTTATCGTGGAATAGGCCAGCACCCGTTTGATGTCATTCTGGGCCAAGCCGATGGAGGCGGCAAAGATGGCGGTAGCCGCGCCAATCACAGCTACGACGAGTAGCGCGGTAGGGGCCATGAGAAAAAGGACATTGCACCGCGCCACCATGTAGACCCCGGCAGTTACCATGGTAGCCGCATGGATTAAGGCACTTACCGGTGTTGGGCCTTCCATGGCGTCAGGTAACCAGGTATAAAGGGGAAGTTGGGCCGATTTCCCAGTGGCCCCCATGAACAAAAGCAGAGTGATCAGGGTAATGATCCCGCTGCCGACGGCAAATTTCTCCGGAGCCGCGGCAAAGACCGCCTTGAAATCAATGGTCCCGAAGGTC